>NZ_KV789122.1:23165-23995 GCF_001807465.1 Actinomyces sp. HMSC08A09
GATGAAGGCCTTGGAGATGATGACCTTGGGGCCCGGGGGCTGACGCGTAATCCCAGAACCCTGAGCAATCAATGTCGCGGCCTGGCGGGTGGTGATCGTGACCGTCCGGGCACCACCGCCGCTGGTGGTGGTGGGTTGGTCGGGTTGGGTGGGACGGTGGAGGGTAGCCAGGTTGCACTTGTACTTGTCCAGCCCGTACTCGTCCTTCTCAGGCGAGCACTCCCGATGAGACTGCTCCTCCCACAACGACGGATCCGAAGCCGTCACAACCGGACGCCCCTGAGACGAAGACCCACCAGAATCCGGCACACCCTCTTGAGGGATCGTTTCAGTCACCTCCCCATAGGCCTGGCTGCCACCGTCGAGGTTTCTTGCTCCTAGTCGCGTCCCAGGACTGTTGTCGGCCTGGTCTTGAGCCCTGAGGGAGGGGGCTGTAAAAATCAGAGTCAAAACTATGATAGCGGTAATGCTGTATTTTATTAATTTCATTTAGAAACCGCCTCAACAGCTCCAACCACCCATCTCCCATTATTGTATCGAACTCCGAAGTTAACCTCTTGATTATTTGTTGGTTCGGATGTGGTTGGGTTTTGCCCGTCACCATAGTATGAGGCCATCGCTCCGTAGTTTATGATTACCTTGACCCTGTTGTAGTCGTAGCCTTCCAACTTTTCGTAGTAAGTCATACCGACAATTTCCTGATCCCACTTGTCGGCCCATCCTCCTTTACTGTGGATGTCGTTGGCGTCGTCGATGGTGGACTTGCAGAACTTGCAGCGGTCGTCACTCATGGCGGCGAACTCGGTGGTGTTGCCGGTCATGAAGGCGTA
>NZ_KV789122.1:24015-24529 GCF_001807465.1 Actinomyces sp. HMSC08A09
GAGGGACAGTTTCAGTCACCTCCCCATAGGCCTCGCTGCCACCGTCGAGGTTTCTTGCTCTTAGTCTCGTCACAGGAGCGTTGTCGGCCTGGTCTTCAGCCCTGAGGGTGGGGTTCATCAAAATCAAGACCAAAACTACGGCAGTGATAATGCTGCGTGTACTTAGTTTCATTTTGACACTGCCTCAACGGCCCCTACCATCCATCTTCCATTATTGTATCGAACTCCGAAGTTAACTTCTTGACCGTATGTTGCTTCAGAGGTTGATGGGTTCTGTCCGTCGCCATAGTAGGAGGCCATCGCTCCGTAGTTGACGATCACCTTGACCCTGTTGTATTCGTAGCCTTCCAGCTTCTCATAGTAAGTCATGCCGACAATTTCCTGGTCCCATTTGTCGGCCCATCCTCCTTTGCTGTGAATGTCGTTGGCATCGTCGATGGTGGACTTGCAGAACTTGCAGCGATCATCGCTCATAGCAGCAAGTTCGGTGGTGTTGCCGGTCATGAAGGCGTAG
>NZ_KV789122.1:24549-121965 GCF_001807465.1 Actinomyces sp. HMSC08A09
GGCGTCGCGCTTGGCGCGCAGCTCAGGAGTTAGGGCCGCTTCGCGCGAGGCAGTCGCGCTGGCGTTGGCGTCAGCGATGCCCTTCTCCGCCCGGGCAATAGCCGCCGAAGCGCTGGCGCTGGCGCTCGCACTGGCCTCCGCCTTGGCATCCTTCACCGAGCAGGCCGCCACCCCCAGCGCCAGCGCACACACCGCCACCAAACCAGCCACACCCTGCCGGCACCCGAGACCTGTCCCTGGGCGGGGTCTGCGCCTCGACGGAACCGACCCGCCCGGCCGCTCTGGTCCTTCCGTCAGGGCCGTCCATTCCACGCGCCCGTCGAGGCCGTCGTGGTCCAGAGGGACTTCATGCTCGCGTGCAACAAGATGCGCCTCCGACACTCTCCGCTGGCCGGGGTCGGGTACTGGACGCCGGGCATCTGCAGGCTCGGGGGATCGTAGGGACGCACTCATCACGGAAGCCTCCTCGCCACCGAAACAACTCCATACCCCGCCCGGCCGGGCGACACTGCCCGTCCAGACGGTGCATTGACATTACCTGCCCCAACGCCCCCAAACCAGACCCCGAGGACAGTCTGTGGAAAACCCCGAAACGGGACTCCCTGGAGAGGTCGGCGCCTCTCGCGTCACCAAGTCCACAACCGTCGACTGTGACCGGGACCGGGGAGAGTCATGGTGGCTGCGTGAACCGTGCTCACACTCGGCCACCTGACCTCGCACGATTCCACCAGCCTCTGTGTTGTCTTATGGCTTCTGAGCGTTTCGGATGTCATGACATCTCAGGACACCGGTGGGGTGGGTCTACCAGGTGGGGGAGCTGTTTCGGCCTGTTGGAGGGGGCGGGCCCGGTCGCTGTGGTGGCTGCCGGCGTCGTCTGGGTGCACTGCACGAGGGCGGGGTGTTATTGGACGAGGGTTGGGGGTACTGGGGGTAGGTGGGGCCTTCGTGCAGTACGCACAACCCTTGGTCAGTGGATCCCGACCCTCGTGGAGCAGGCCGACTCAAGGCAAAGCCGGCGTCGGGTCATAGCCTCTAGGGCCCCTGCGCAGACGGCGAGCAGGAAGCGGTGCAGGAGGACCTGTGACGGGGGCGCCGGGCTATGCCGTAAGGACCCCGGACTCACTCCTGCGCGGCCCTGTGTCCACAGCGCTGACATTACCGAGCCTGCCGGCGAAGCACCCCGCGGGGATCGTTGGAATACTGCGGTTCTTCTCCGGCGTGCAGGCCCGATTCGGGGTTAATGTCAGCGCTGTGGACACCCACACCCCGTCATGTCTCACCTCTAGGCCACCCTCGCCTCCTGGACCACCAGCCTGCCCCGGGTTCCCGCCCGAGCGAGTGTCTCAGAAGTCATGACACCCACATGTCTCAGAAGTGAGGAGACAGCACAGATTCCACCAGCCGCGTTCACAACCTCATGTGGAAGTGCATCGCCACCGCTCTGGCACTTTGTGCCATCCGAGTCGCCCACGTCACCGTCCGGCCTCTATCTGGACGGTGACGGGCCACCCCTCCCTGTCCCTGCTCAGGCGAAGACGACGGTGCGGTGCCCGTTGAGCAGCACCCGGTGCTCGGTGTGCCAGCGCACCGCCTGCGCCAGGACCCGGCGCTCGACGTCCTGTCCCTTGGCCTGCAGCACGGACACCGAGTCCTCGTGCCCGGCCCGCGTCACGTCCTGCTCGATGATCGGCCCCTCATCGAGGTCGGCCGTCACGTAGTGCGCCGTCGCCCCGATGAGCTTGACCCCGCGCTCGTGCGCCTGAGCGTAAGGGCGCGCCCCCTTGAATGACGGCAGGAACGAGTGGTGAATGTTGATGACGCCCCCGTGCAGCCGCTCGCACAGGGCGGGGGAGAGGATCTGCATGTAGCGGGCCAGCACCACCAGCTCGATGTCGAGGGAGTCCACCAGCCCCAGCAGTTCGGCCTCGGCGGCCTCCTTGGTCTCCTTGGTGACCGGGATATGGTGGAAGGGCACCCCGTAGAACTCGGCGACGTCCAGCAGCGTCTCGTGGTTGCCCACCACGCCGACGACGTCGACCGGCAGCCCCTGGCTGCGGGCCCGGAAGAGCAGGTCGGTCAGGCAGTGCCCCTCCTTGGAGACCATGATGAGGGTGCGCATCGCCCGCCCCACCTCATCGAGGCTCCACTCCATCTCGTACTCGCCGGCCAGCTCGGCCAGGTCCTTCTCCAGCTCCACGCGCGGCACGGTGGTGAGCACCTGGACCCGCATGAAGAACAGTCCGGTGGAGGAGTCCCCGAACTGCTTGGACTCGGTGATGTTCCCGCCGCGGCGCGCCAGCGTGCCGGTGACCGCGTGGACGATCCCTGGGCGGTCGGGGCAGGACAGGGACAGGACCAGGTGGGCGGCGGAGTCGGTGTGCGCCGTGGAATGAGCCATGGCCTCAGCCTAGTCGGCGCTCGCGCCACTTGACGACGGCGAGCATCAGCCAGGTGGTCACGATGAAGGGCCAGGTGTAGGTCGGCACCGGGATCTCCGTGAAAAGCCGGTCCACGACGACGGTCAGCACCGATCCCACCACCGCCAGCACCCAGGCCCGCCTCCCGGGAGGCAGGAGGACGACGCCGATTGCGATCGCCGTCAGGCACGGCGAGTATCCGCCCAGTCCGTGTGCCGCCTGACCGGCGGGAACGAGCGCCAGCGTCGCTGCCGTCCCGACGACGCTGCCCAGCAGCGCCGCCGCCCCGACTCTCCACCCGGCGATGAACAGCCCAGCCAGGATCAGCGCCCCGCCGACCCAGGAATCGACGAGCACCACCTGGGACTCTCCCGTCAGCACCGCCTCCGGGACCAGCCAGGCCGTCGCCCCACTGACCGGCGCCGGATTCGGGACCATCGGCGCATCGATCGCCCTGAGCAGAGCGGTCAGCAGGCCGGAGACGATGCAGAAAGGAGCTGTGAGCGCCGGGAGCCCGACCGGGGCGAGGGCGCGCTCCAGGGCGCGGTGGACCGCGGGGCAGGCCGCCGCCCCGACCACGGTGACCAGCGTCGCCGGCCAGAAGACCCCCATAGCGGCCCAGGCCGCTGCTCCCACCAATGCCCCGTTGTAGCCCTGGAGTCCGTCACGCACACGCAGATCTAGCAGCCTGGCCGCCACCGTCGACACCGTCGTCCCGAGGACCACCTGAAAGGCCATGAGCGGTGAGTAGACGGCGATGCCGGCCACGATGAGCAGTCCGGTGAGCGCCCGGGGCTGGAAGAAGATCTGCCCCACCCCGCGCCCCAGCGCGCCCACGCCGGACGAGACGATCGACGGGACGACTGAGGCGCCCGGTCCGTCAGCCGGGCGGCGGGACTGGTGAACAGGTGACTCAGGCATGAGGGGCTCCGATCGATAGAGACTCGGGAGGTGCCCGCCGCCCAGGCGAGCGGGCTGTTGCTAGTACTTGCGCAGGTTGAGCCTCGGCGCGCAGAACCACCGGCCGCGCAGAAGCTCGCTGATGTCGAGCATGAGATCGGTCAGACGGGTCGTGTCATCGCCCAGCGCCCGGGCGATGAAGCCGGGCCCCTGCACCCGCGTCACTGCGCCGCGCACGCCGTCGACCTCCAGCATCTGGGCCGCTTCATTGACGAGGGCGTCATCGACCCGGGCGTCGAGCACCGTGAAGGAGGCCAGGTGGCTGTGCCCCTCCAGGCCTCCCAGCCCCGCCAGCCCGGCCTCACCGGGGACCAGGCGCAGGTTGTCGACGACGGCGCACCGCCCACCGACACGGATGTCAGTGCGCATTCGCAGGCAGTCGTAGCCGAAGGCCGAACCGTCCGGGGCCCAGCCGGGGGTGAGGACCTCCAGGGACATGAAGGTCGCCGTCGGGTCCATCTCAACCAGGGTGGTCTGCCGGTAGGAGGACTCCCGGTAGGCGATGACCTGGTCGGGAACGAGTTCCAGCACGGCCCGGGGCCCCAGGTTCACCCGGGTGTCCTGGCGGACCGGGCAGGTGGGGGTGCGGTAGATCTTCGTGGCCGCCTGGGTCGTCAGCACCGCCGAGGCCCCCTGGAGGACCTCGACCTCGGTGAGATAGGAGTCGCCGTCCAGGTACCCGCCTCCGGGATTGACCACGTAGTAGGTCACCTGCCCGGTCTCGTCGAGGTACAGAGGGCGGAAAACCCTCAGTGCTCCCCGGTGGTACTGCTCGATGGCGATGCTCCGGTCCCCGCCCCGGGCGATCCGCAGGTGCAGCTCGCCGGTGGTGCTCACGACTCCAGGTCCGTCATGAGCACGTCATGGTGGATCCACTCGATGACCTGCTCCAGGCCCTCGTCGGTCTTGAGGTTGGTGAAGCAGAAGGGCTTGTCACCCCGGAACACCTTGGAGTCGGCCTCCATGACCGCCAGGTCGGCGCCGACGTGAGGGGCCAGGTCCGTCTTGTTGATGACGAACAGGTCGGACTTAATCATCCCCTGACCGGCCTTGCGAGGAATCTTCTCGCCCTGGGCGACGTCGATGACGTAGATGGAGAAGTCGACCAGCTCGGGGGAGAAGGTGGCCGAGAGGTTGTCGCCTCCCGACTCCACGAACACCACCTCCAGGTCCGGGTGGCGCTCCATCAGCTCGGCGATCGCCGCCTCGTTCATGGAGGTGTCCTCACGGATGGCCGTGTGCGGGCAGCCCCCGGTCTCCAGCCCGATGATGCGGTCCACCGGTAGGACCCCCTGGGCGGCGAGGATCTTGGCGTCCTCGATCGTGTAGATGTCGTTGGTGACGGCGGCCATGGAGACCTCCCGGCTCATGGCCCGGGTGATGCGCTCGATGAGCTGGGTCTTGCCCGCCCCCACCGGGCCGCCCACCCCGATCCGGACCGGGCCGGGGTGGGAACGGTGCGCCGGCTGCTCGGGCGCGTCCGCGTGCTGCTGGCTGGTTGCTGCTGACATGAGAATCTCCTCACTGGCTCTTCAGGAAGGTCTTTCAGGACATGAACATGCGGGCCCGCTGGCGCTCGTGCCGCATCTGGCTGATCTCGATCCCGGGCGCGGCGGCCCCCAGGTCCATTTCATCGAGGCCCCCGATCCGCCTGACCGCGGCGCGGACGTCGCCGCGCACCGAGGCGATGGCGCGCTGACCGGCGTCCTGCCCCAGGGGGATGGCTCGTACAGCGTTCTGCGTCAGCGAGATGACACTGGACTGGAGGTAGGCCGCCGCGACCGCCGCCGCCGGCGCCTCCAGCGCGTAGCCGGCGATCGCCAGCACGATGGCGGGGTGGGAACGGCAGCCCCCGGTGCCCCCGGCGTTCCCGGTGTCCACGAGCGCCGCGTATCGGCTCAGCAGCCTGCCGCCGTCGGTGCCCTCCAGGGCCAGGCGGGCGATGGTGAGCATCCTCCGCCCCATCGTCACCCCGGCCCGGCGGACCTGGATCGGCACCGCCTGAGCCACGAGAAGCGCATCGAGGTGCGCGATCGCCTCCCAGTCATCGGCCGCCACCGCCTCGAAGGCCAGCCGCAGCCCCAGCCCCTCGGAGAAGGTCAGCTGGGTGGACACGAGCGCGCGCAGCCAGGACACGAAGGAGGCCTCACCGTCCACGACACCCTCGTAGATGTAGGTCTCCAGCCCGAAGGAGTGGGAGAAGGCACCCGTGGGCAGCGCGGAGTCGCACAGCTGGGCCAGCGGCAGCTGCCAGCCGGCGACCTCGCCCCACTGCGGGGCGGGAGTGTCAGTGAGTGTGCTCGGCATGACGGAAGGGGACGGGCATGGACCGCTCCATCCGCGCATGACGCACACCCAGGTGCTCCAGGTAGTGCTCGGCGGTGTGGTCGTACTGGATGACCATGACGCCGTCATGCCCCTCAAGGCCCGGGAAGGGCTCCTCCGGCCCGAAGAACTGGGCGGGCAGGTGCCGGTTGCCCAGGTTGTGGGCGACGACCCCCATCTCGCGCACCGTGGCGGGCGCGATGACCAGAACATCGGTGGGCTCCAGGCGCACGACGACGATCCCGCGCTCGTTGCGAAGCAGGATGTCGCCCTCGCGCAGGTCCGGTGCGCCCGGCGCGAGCCGGATGCCGAGCTCGGTGCCGTGGTCGGAGCGCACTCGTTGGATGCGTTTCGTGAGGTCGGCCAGGGGGAGGACCACGTTCTCCACGTGCACGCCCTCCAGCTCCTCGCCGGGCAGGTCGTGGATATTTCCTGAGATGGACTCGATAATCATGAAGGCTCCAGGGGTGAGGGTTCAGAAGAGGAAGTAGCGCTGGGCCATGGCCAGGACGTGGGCGGGCTCGCAGGTGACCTTCTCGCCGTCGACGGTGACCTCGTAGGTCTCGGGATCGACGGTGAGCGCCGGAGTGGCGTCGTTGAAGGCCATGTCCGCCTTCGTCAGCCGCCTCACCCCGCGGGCCGGGCAGATCCTCTTGCGCAGCCCCAGGCTCTGGGGCACTCCCGCATCGATGGCCGCCTGGGACATGAAGGTGATCGAGTTCGACGCCGGCGCCGCCCCGTAACCGCCGAACATGGTGCGCATGAGCGTGGGCTCGGGGGTGGGGATCGAGGCGTTGGCGTCGCCCATGACCGCCGAGGCGATCTGGCCGCCCTTGAGGATCAGGGACGGCTTGACCCCGAAGAAAGCGGGGTCCCACAGCACCAGGTCGGCCCACTTGCCCACCTCCACGCTGCCCACGACCTCGGCGATCCCGTTGGTGCGGGCCGGGTTGATCGTGTACTTCGACACGTAGCGCTTGATGCGCAGGTTGTCGCCGCCCTCCGGGTCCCCGGCGAGCCTGCCGCGAGCCTTCTTCATCTGGTCGGCCACCTGCCAGGTGCGGATGACGACCTCGCCGACGCGCCCCATGGCCTGGGAGTCCGACGACGTCATCGAGAACACGCCCAGGTCGTGCAGCACGTCCTCGGCCGCGATCGTCTCCGGTCGGATGCGCGAGTCGGCGAAGGCGACGTCCTCCGGGATGGCGGGGTTGAGATGGTGGCACACCATGAGCATGTCGAGATGCTCCTCAGCGGTGTTGCGCGTGAAGGGCAGCGTCGGGTTGGTCGAGGACGGCAGGATGTTGGGGTCCTGCGCCAGGGTGATGATGTCGGGGGCGTGACCGCCACCGGCGCCCTCGGTGTGGAAGGTGTGGATGACTCTCCCGCCGATCGCGCGGCGGGTGTCCTCGACGAAGCCGCACTCGTTGAGCGTGTCGGTGTGGATGGCGACCTGCACGTCGAACTCGTCGGCGACCTTGAGGGCCTCGTCGATGACGGCGTGCGTGGCGCCCCAGTCCTCATGGATCTTGAAGCCGACCGCGCCGGCGCGCAGTTGCTCGGCCAGAGGCTCCCGGGCTGAGGCGTGTCCCTTGCCCAGCAGGCCGATATTCATGGGGAAGTCCTCGACGGCCTGAAGCATGCGGGCCAGGTGCCAGGCCCCGGGAGTGATCGTGGTGGCGTTGGTGCCGTCGGCCGGTCCCGTCCCTCCTCCGATCATGGTGGTCACCCCCGAGGCCAGGGCGGTGGCGACCTGGGTGGGGGAGATGAAGTGAATGTGGGAGTCGATGCCCCCGGCCGTCAGGATGCGGTGCTCGCCGGCGATCACCTCCGTGGAGGCGCCGATGACGATGTCGACGTCGTCCATGATGTCCGGGTTGCCCGCAGCGCCGATAGCGCTGATGACGCCGTCGCGGATGGCGACGTCGGCCTTGTAGATGCCGGTGTAGTCGATGATGATCGCGTTGGTGATGACGGTGTCGGGGATGCCCTCGTCCCGCGTGCGCTGGCCGTTGTGGCCCATACCGTCGCGGATGACCTTGCCGCCTCCGAAGACGGCCTCGTCGCCACGGTGGGTCAGGTCCCGCTCGATCTGGGCGAACAGGTCGGTGTCGGCCAGGCGGACGGCGTCCCCAGTGGTGGGGCCGTACAAGGCGGCATGCTCCCGACGGCTGAGTTCCTTGCTCATGATGTGCTCCTGTGCTCTCAGCCCTCGACCGGGCCGTTCGTCTCGCCTGCCAGACCGAAGACCCGCCGTGCTCCCGCCAATGCCACCAGGTGGACTGGCCGGGAGTCGCCCGGCTCGAAGCGAACCGCGGTTCCGGCCGGAATGTCGAGGCGGAAGCCACGAGCGGCCCGCCGGTCGAAGGACAGCGCGGGGTTGACCTCGGCGAAGTGGAAGTGCGAGCCGACCTGAATGGGACGGTCCCCAGTGTTGAGGACGTCGAGACGGAGAGTGGGGCGGCCCTCGTTGATGGTGATGGTGCCGCCTGCGAGTCGGTACTCCCCGGGGATCATGGCAGACTCCTACGAATCGGGTCGTGAACGGAGACGAGCTTGGTCCCGTCGGGGAAGGTCGCCTCCACCTGGACCGCGCGGATCATCTCGGGGACTCCCTCCATGACGTCGTCGTAGGTCAGCAGAGTGGTCCCGTAGGCCATGAGATCCGTGACCGTGCGCCCCTCTCGGGCCCCCTCGAGGATCTCAGCGGTGATGTAGGCGACTGCCTCAGGATGATTGAGCCGGATACCCCTGTCCTTGCGTCTTCGCGCCAGGTCTGCGGCGACGACGATGAGTAGCTTCTCCTGCTCACGAGGGGTGAGGTGCATGGGGGCTCTCCCAGAGATGGATCCGGAGCGGGCGCATAGGCGCGAGCTTGTCCGCGCACGACGGACGCATATAGGCAATGCCTGACATGTTGCAGAAATATTTCCGACTGTTGAGCGGCAAGGATCAGGGAGCAGCTGACCCCCTTGGTTTTCCGCGTCATGGTGAGAGAGAACTGAATATGGTTGACGTGCCGTCGATCCTCGGCGACTGATGTCGATACTGAGGAAAAGCAGGGCCGGGATGCGGTCTGAGACGCATCCCGGCCCTGCGTGGGTGGTGGTGGCTCTTAGCCCTGACGGGCCTTGAGACGGGGGTTCTTCTTGTTGATGACGTAGGTGTGGCCGCGGCGTCGGACCACCTTGGACCCCGGCTGCTTGGCCAGGGACCGAATCGAGGCACGAACCTTCATGTCGGCTCCTTTCCTTCTTCGTGTCCAGTGAGGGCGGTGAGAAATCAAGACGAGGGGCCATCAGCGCCCCGCCTGAGCGCCTACCGCTTGCGCTTGCCGTAGCGGCGCTCGAACTTCTCCACCCGGCCGGCCGTGTCCAGGATGCGGCCCTGGCCGGTCCAGAACGGGTGCGAGGCGCTGGAGACCTCGACGTCGTAGACCGGGTAGGTGTTGCCGTCCTCCCACTCGATGGTCTCCGACGACGTCAGGGTCGAACGGGTCAGGAAGGCGAAGCCTGCGGACTTGTCACGAAAGACGATGGGCTGGTAGCTGGGGTGGATCCCAGGACGCATACGAGCTCCTTGGATGGGGGTGAATGTGAGAACTGACGTGGTGAACGGGCACCGGTGTCGGCGCTGCGAGAGGGCGGTTGCGGCTGCGTGACGCCGCACGCCCCGGCGGGTGCGGGCCCACAGACCCACCCCGCCCGCACCCGCCTACCAGGAGGACTTGACGATGCCCGGCAGCTCGCCGCGCAGCGCCATCTCGCGGAAGCGCACCCGGGAGGTCCCGGTGACGCGCAGGTGCCCGCGCGGGCGACCGTCCACCGCGTCGCGCCGACGCAGGCGAGTGGGGGAGGCGTCTCGCGGCAGCGCGTGCAGCGCCGCCATCGCCTCATCGCGCTCGTCCTGGCTCAGGTGAGGGTTGACCGAGACCCGCTTGAGCTCGGCACGGCGCTCGGCGTAACGCTCCACCACCTGCTGGCGCCGCAGCTCGGCGGCGATCTTGGACTTCTTGGCCATCAGCGCGACTCCTTGTACTCCACGTGCCTGCGCACCACCGGATCGAACTTGCGCAGCACCAGCCGGTCGGGGGTGTTGCGGCGGTTCTTGCGGGTCACGTAGGTGTGGCCCGTCCCCGCGGTGGAGACCATCTTGATGATCGGCCGCAGGTCCTTGCCCTTGGCTCCGCTCATGACAGCTTCTCCCCTCGGGCGAGCATCTGAGCCACGACGACGTCGATGCCCAGCTTGTCAATGGTGCGGATGCCCTTGGCGGACACCGTCAGGCGCACGGTGCGCCCCAGGGACGGCACCCAGTAGCGCTTGCGCTGCAGGTTGGGGTCCCAGCGCCGGGGCGTGCGCTTGTGGGAGTGGGAGACGGACCGGCCGAAGACAGGCCGGGCCCCCGTGACTTGGCAGTAGGTGGTCATGACGAGCATGATATAAGAATGATTCTCAGTTTCGTCAACTCTGCTGGAGGACCTCGTGACCGATCCCTCGGATGACTTTGCCGGCAACCTCGCTGACATCCCCGGCTCCCCGGCCGACGGCCGGCACACCCTGGCCGTCATCGGCGCCGTCGACCCCGCCCTGCTGGACCTGGTCGACCTCGCCCTGGCCGGCCAGGACGCCGTCGTCATCCGCGCCGGGCTCCACTTCGCCGCCGACGACGAGACCGGGAGCAGCGACGCCGACGACGACCTGGTCCGGCTCGTCAGCCACAGCTCGGCCGAGGGCTTCGACGACGAGCCGGTCAGGCTCGACGTCCCCATGCCCTACACCTGCCCCACCTGCTCCCTGCGGGAGGTCCTGGCCGCCGTCACCCAGGACCGTGCCGCCCAGGAACCGGGCGGCACTACCGTCATCCTCCTGCCGGCGTCCATCGAGCTCGCCCACCTCCTGCCCGGCCTGGCCGAGGAGCTCGCCGGCACCGGCGCGAGACTGGCCGGAGCCGCCCACGTCCTGGACGCCACCACCGCCCTGGACGAGCTCCTCGAGCACCGCCAGCTGAGCGCCTTCCCCGGCGACTCCCGCTGCACGGGCGCCGTCCACCTGACCAACCTCGGATACGCCGACCTCGTCCTGGCCCTGGGGCGCGATGAGGACCCCGCCGGGGCCGACCTCATCGAGCACCTGCGCCCCCATGACGCCCTCCTGCTCCCGGGCCTCGACGCACCCCTCCTGGAGACCCTCACCACCCTCACCCACGACGTCGCCACCTCCTTGAGCCGCATCCACCCCGCCTCCACCAGCGCCTGGGGTGGCCCCGACGAGCACGGCGTGTGGACCCTCGACCTCAGCGCCTCCCTGCCCTTCCACCCCGAGCGCCTGCGCTCCCTCGTCGTGGAGCTCGCCGGTCAGGGTCTGTGCGCTCGCGGCTGCTTCTGGCTGCCCAGCCGTCCCGGTCGGGTCTGCACCTGGGAGGTCGCCGGAGGTGCTGTGAGCGTCGGCGACGCCGGTACCTGGGCGGAGGTCCCGGCCGCCCCCTCCGGTGCCGATGACGACGTGGCCGGCGAGCCCCGTTGCCACCTCGTGGTCACCGGCGTCGGGGACGAGGAGATGCGTGAGCAGGTGCGCCGCGCCTTCTCCCGGATCCTCCTGCGCCCCGAGGAGATGGCCCAGGCCCTGGCCTGGATCGGCGCCGACGACGGCATGGGCGACTGGTTCGGGCAGGAGGGCCAGGAGGGTTGAGCGCCCGCTCCCGAGGTGCGAGCCCCGCCCCCAGGCGGCATGCGGTGGTGCTGTGCTGCACTGTGCGGTAGGGGACGGCACGGCTGTGCTCCGGCACGGTAGGGTGTTCCTGTCGCGACTGGCGCCGGGTGGATCACCACCGGGGAGCGGCACGAACACGACTCCGGGGTCGCCCGCCTGGGCCACGGATCGCCCACCAGTGCGCGCACAGCCGCCTGCCATGGCGCAGCGTGCGCCCCACACCTGAGGAGAGACATGACCGCGCAAGCCGTCACCCCGTCCCTGAACCAGCCGCTGGCCGAGCTCGACCCGGACATCGCCGAGGTCCTCACCGGTGAGCTCGCCCGTCAGCGCGAGACCCTGGAGATGATCGCCTCGGAGAACTTCGTTCCCCGGGCCGTCCTGGAGTGCCAGGGCTCGGTCCTGACCAACAAGAACGCGGAAGGGTATCCCGGTCGCCGCTACTACGGCGGCTGCGAGGTCGTCGACGTCGCCGAGTCCCTGGCCATCGAGCGCGCCAAGGCCGTCTTCGACGCCGAGTGGGCCAACGTTCAGCCCCACTCCGGGGCCCAGGCCAACGCCGCCGTCCTCCACGCCCTGGCCACCCCCGGCGACACCCTCCTGGGCCTGTCCCTGGCCCACGGCGGCCACCTCACCCACGGCATGAAGATCAACTTCTCCGGCAAGAACTACAACGCCACCGCTTACGGCGTGGACGAGACCACCATGCGCATCGAGATGGACCAGGTGCGCGAGGCCGCCCTGCGCGAGCGCCCCTCGGTCATCATCGCCGGCTGGTCCGCCTACCCCCGCCACCTCGACTTCGCCGCCTTCCGCTCCATCGCCGACGAGGTCGGCGCTGCCCTGTGGGTGGACATGGCCCACTTCGCCGGGCTCGTCGCCGCCGGCCTGCACCCCAACCCCGTCCCGCACGCCGACGTCGTGTCCACCACCGTCCACAAGACCCTGGGCGGCCCCCGCTCCGGCATGCTCCTGTCCAGCCGCGCCGAGCAGTGGGGCAAGAAGCTCAACTCCGCCGTCTTCCCCGGCCAGCAGGGCGGCCCCCTCATGCACGTCATCGCCGCCAAGGCCGTGGCCATGAAGATCGCCAGCACCGAGGAGTTCCGCGAGCGCCAGGAGCGCACCGTGCGCGGCGCCGCCATCATCGCCGAGCGCCTGGGAGCCGACGACGTGCGTGCCGCCGGCGTCAGCCTGGTCACCGGTGGCACCGACGTGCACCTGGTGCTGGTGGACCTGCGTGACTCCTCCCTGGACGGTCAGCAGGCCGAGGACCTCCTGCACACCGCCGGCATCACGGTCAACCGCAACGCCGTCCCCTTCGACCCGCGTCCCCCGCGCGTCACCTCCGGCCTGCGTATCGGCACCCCCGCCCTGGCCACCCGCGGCTTCGGTGACGCCGAGTTCACCGAGGTCGCCGACATCATCGCCGCCACCCTCGTCCACGGCGCCGCCGGCACCGCCGACGACGAGACCCTGGCGGCCCTGCGCGGTCGCGTGCGCGCCCTGACCGACGCCTTCCCCCTCTACCCGGGGCTGGCCCAGTGAGGGCTCCCTGGAACGGGGCGGCCCGGGTCCTGGACGGCAAGGCCACGGCCGCCGCCCTCAAGGCCGAGCTCAAGGAACGCGTGACGGCGCTGCGCGAGCGCGGCGTCACCCCCGGCCTGGGCACGGTCCTGGTGGGGGAGGACCCCGGCAGCGTCAAGTACGTCGCCGGCAAGCACGCCGACTGCGCCGAGGTCGGCATCCTCTCCATCCGTGAGGACCTGCCGGCCACCGCCACCCAGGCCGAGGTGGCCGCCGCCGTCGACCGCCTCAATGCGGATGACGCCTGCACCGGCTACATCGTCCAGCTCCCGCTGCCGGCGGGCGTGGACACCAACGCGATCCTGGAGCGCGTCGACCCGGCCAAGGACGCCGACGGCCTGCACCCCACCAACCTGGGGCGCCTGGTGCTGCGGGCCTCGGGGCCCATCGACTCGCCCCTGCCCTGCACGCCGCGCGGCTGCATCGAGCTCATGGAGCGCCACGGCATCGACCTGGCCGGCCGCAACGTGTGCGTCGTCGGCCGCGGGGTCACGGTGGGCCGCTCCATCGGTCTGCTCCTGGGCCGCAAGGACGTCAACGCCACCGTGGACATCTGCCACACCGGCACCACGGACCTGGCCGAGCATGTGCGCCGGGCCGACGTCGTCATCTCCGCGGCCGGCAGCCCCGGCATCATCACCCCGGAGATGGTCGCCCCCGGCGCCGTCGTCCTGGACGTGGGCGTCTCGCGCGTCGTCGACCCCGCTACCGGCAAGGGCCGCATCGCCGGTGACGTCGCTGACGGCGTCGACGAGGTGGCCTCGTGGCTCTCGCCCAACCCCGGCGGCGTGGGCCCCATGACCCGCGCCCTGCTGCTGGCCAACGTGGTCGAGACCGCGGAGCGTTCGCTCTGAGGGGCGCCGCCGCTCGCCCGACCGGCCGATAACCTTGTGGCCATGACGGACGAGTCCCACGGCGCCCATCCCTCCCATCCTGACCACCCCACCGATCCGGCTGAGTCGGCAGGCTCCACGCACTCCTCGGAACCCGAGCCGGCTCAGCCGGAGGCGTGTCCGCCGGCCCCTGGGGACGCGCTGCCCGCGTCGCCCTCAGCGGACTCGACCGGCTCCCAGGACACGCGACCGGACCGCGGTGGCCTGCGACGGCGGACCCTGATCCTCGGTGCGGCCGGGGCCGGCGTCCTCATCGCCGGCGGAGCCATCCTGGTGCGCTGCTCCACGGGACGCCGGAGCTCACCGACGCCCACGGCCACCGACTCGCCTGCCTCGGCCGCCTACCGCCCCGCCTACCACTACAGCCCCGCCACGGGGAATCTCGCCGACCCCAACGGCCTGGTCCTCTACGAGGGCGAGTACCACCTCTTCCACCAGCAGGACGGCACCTGGGCCCACGCGATCAGCCCTGACATGGTGCACTGGAAGCGCCAGGGGACGGCCCTGAAGCACGACGCGCAGGGCCTGGCCATGTCCGGCAGCTGCGTCGTGGACGGGGCCAACACCTCCGGCCTGGTCGCCGGCGGCGGCCTGGTCGCCGTCTACACCTCCACCGACGGCGGAGAGGCCCAGTCCCTGGCCTACTCCACCGACCGGGGCCGTACCTGGCAGCGCTTCTCCGGCAACCCCGTCATCCCCAACGACGGGCGCAAGGACTTCCGCGACCCCAAGGTCTTCTGGCACGAGGACTCCAAGGCCTGGATCATGATCGTCTCCGCCGGGGACCACGTCTCCCTCTTCCGCTCCACCGACCTCAAGGCCTGGAGACACGCCAGCGACTTCGGCCAGGGCATCGGCTCGCACGCCGCCGTATGGGAGTGCCCCGACCTCTTCCCCCTGACCGACTCCAGCGACGGGCGCACCCGCTGGGTCATGACCCTCTCGGTGGGAGCCAACGAGGAGACGGCCGGCTCCACCGCCCAGTACTTCATCGGCGACTTCGACGGCTCCGTCTTCTTCCCCGAGGACCGCGACACCCGATTCACCGACGTCGGCCAGGACTTCTACGCCGCCCAGAGCTTCGAGCACGTCGAGGGCCGCCGCGTGTGGCTGGCCTGGCTGGGCAACTGGAACTACCCCTACTCGCTGCCTACCGGAGACTGGCGCGGTGAGATGAGCATCCCGCGCGAGCTGTCCCTGACCACCATCGGCGGCAAGCGCACCCTCGTGCAGAAACCCGTCCCCGAGCTCGACGCCCTGCGCGGGCGGGCCGCCGACCTCTCCGGCCTCAAGGCCACCGACACGGTGACGGCTCTGGGCACGGGCCGCACGGTCGAGATCGACCTGACGTTGGACGTCTCCCATGCCTCTGAGGCCTGGCTGGGCCTGGCCCGCGGCACGGTTGATGGCAAGACCCAGGAGGTGCGCGTCGGCGTCGACATCTCGGCCGGCACCCTCTACCTCGACCGCACCGACGGCGGGCTCACGCAGGTTGACGGCAAGGACGAGGGGACCACCACCGACTTCGCCCTGCGTCGCCAGACGCAGTACCGCCCCACCGGCTCCACAGTGCGTCTGCACCTCTACCTGGACCGCTCCAGCCTCGAGGTCTTCGTCGACGACGGTGCCACCGTCGGCAGCCTCCTGGTCTTCACCGCCCCCTCCTGCCAGGAGATCGTCCTGGGAGCCAAGGGCACGGCCACCATCACCTCCGGAAGCCTCACCCCTCTGGCCGCAGCCCTGTAAGGGCGCCGCAGGACTTCGACGACGAGGAGGTGGGGCCGCCGGACGATTCCGACGACCCCACCTCCTGCTCGAGCCGTGATGCCCTGAGTGCGGCGCCTACTTCAGGCGCTGCGGGCGGGTGTCACCGCCGTTGGAGCGGGCCCTGTCGGAGGGGATGTCCGCGAAGCCCCCCAAGCCGTTGGTGCCGTAGGTGCGGTCCACCGAGGTGGTGTCCCCGGAGATGGTGAGCTTCACCGTCGGGGCCAGCGAGCCTCCACGCACCGGGTTGCCGTCCTTGTTGCCGCCGATGGAGTCGATGAAGGACTCCACCAGGCCGCCGGGCATGACGTAGTGCGAGTAGGACTGGAAGGTGTACGGGCTCTGGTTGAAGTCCGGCGAGTAGGGCTTGCCCGGGTTGAAGTTGAGGTTGATGGGGTTGCCCAGCGCGATACCCGTGTTCTGGTTGAGCGGCTTGTAGTCGCTTCGCAGCCCGTCGCCCACGAAGCCGTAGACGCCCTCAGGTCCCTGGAGCCCGTCGGCGTAGGTCTCCCGGTGCGAGATCGTGAACAGGTAGTACTTGCCGTCCTGGAAGTAGATCTGCGGCCGCTCAGTCTGATCGTTGACGCAGTTGCCGCTCAGCAGCGGAGGCAGGTACTCCCACTGGGTCATCGCCTTGTTCTTCGCCCGGGCCAGACCCACGTTGGCCAGCTGGTAGCGGCCGCCGCGCTGGTTGACCGCCTCGACCGTCTCGGCCTTGGGATCGCCCTGCTCGTAGCCGAGGTCCTCCGCGGTGCAGGTGGCCAGAGTGGTGTTCTGCCCGGCCTTGGCCGCGGCGTCTACGTACTGCTGCTCACGGACGAAGGCCGAGTTGCCCTCGAAGACCATGTACTCGGTGGGGTCCGAGGGGTTGTTCTGGTCGCGGAAGGTGAAGGGGTCGCGGAAGTTCACGCCCGGGTTCTGCTCGCGGGTCTGGTAGTACTTGCCGTCCGGGACGAGAAGCTGGTGCTGGGTGCGGAACCCGGTGAGCCACACGCCGCTCTCGTCAGCGTAGATGCGCCCCTCGGACTGCACGATCCGCGGGTCGTAGGGCTTGGAGGACCCGCCGTTGCCGTCCTGACCGTAGCCCTTGTCGCCACTGCCACCGGTGGCGGTGTTGTAGAAGGCCACCGAGGTGTAGAACATGCGGATCTTGTTGCCCTCCATGAGGCGGGCCGAACCGGACCACTCGGTCTGGGCCGTGAAGCTCTGATCCTCGAAGATCGAGCCGGAGGCGCCGTCGGGGAAGACGTGCCCGCCGTAGATCCAGCCGCCGTTGGAGCTGCCTGCGCCGTCGGCCGAGGAGGTCTGCGTGCCGGCCTTGCGGTAGAAGAAGCCCAGGCGCGCGTGGGTGTGGCGGTCGTCGAAGGTGTAGCCGGCGTGCCGGTCGGCTACCAGGGAGAAGGCGATCTCCCAGCCGTTGTAGGAGATCTGGTGGGCGGCCTCATCGGTCAGCGTCCAGGTGTCCCACACCCACACGTCCTCGCTCGTGGCCGGGAAGCCGTTGGAGATCTCCGGCATCGTGAGCTGCTCGGGCATCGAGTTGGTGCCCGACGGCGCATTGGGGTTCGAGACGCGCTGGATCTGCATGGCGTCGGCACGGGTCCACTTGGCGGTGTAGTCCTCCTCGACCCCGTGTGCCGCACCGGTGTGCTTGGTGGCGTTGGCCCAGCCGGGGTTATCGGCCTTGAATCCCGTCGCGTTCTGGGCCGCGGCTCCGCCGGCGGCCTGCTGGTCGCTCTGGCCCGCCTGTGCCTGCTCGGTGGGGCTCTGGCTCGCCTGCGCCTGGTTGGCAGGGGACTGGTCGTTCTTCTGGTCCGCTCCCGCCTCGGGCGAGGCCTCGGCAGTAGCGGTGGCGGTGGGGGAGGCGCTGGGGGAAGGTGCCTCATCGGCGAGTGCAGTGGTGCCGGACCCGGCCACCAGGAGTCCGAGCGTCAGCGCCACGGCCAGTCGTCTGCGACGGGCGCGGAACGAAGTGTGTGTCACGGTCATTGTCCGTACTGTCCTTACTCATGAGGGATGAGGGTGTCAGTGCGCCGTGAGCCTTTGTTATGTGATCTCCCAGGCCCAACCTTAGGAGAACCTGGGGGTGGAGGAACAGGTCTTTGGACCGCTCTGTCAATATCGGGACACTGCCACCAAAGACGTAGCCCCTGCATTCTCAGGGTTTCTTGAGGTTTTCGGCACTTTGGTGACATAGACCACAAGCAAAGGTCTTATCGTCCGGTTATTCTTGAACGCGTTCTCCGTGAGCTGTTCGGTCTCCCATGCCTGTCGGTTCAGGTGGTCGCTCAACGCTGGGCGGCCCCGTGTCTAACGGAGATCCTGTGAGTATCATTCCCATCCGTCTGCGACGGTTATCCGCACCAACATCCGCTCTCCTGGCTGCGCTCGCCCTGGCTGCAGCCGGTCCGGCTGTGGCCGCCCCGGCATCGAACACAGCCGGGCAGTCCACCACCTCCCTGCGCAACACCTCCACGGTGAGCGCTCAGAGCCTCGCCCAGATGGTCGCCGGTCCGAAGGCGACAGTCTCCAACGCATCCGTCTCCGGCAAGGACGTCCAGATCGGCACGGTCAAGGGACTGCCTGGTGACGGCAACGCCATCACCGAGGGGGTCGCCCTATCCACCGGCTCCCTCATCGACCCCGATCCCACCGCCGACTCCGACACCGACATCACCCGCTCCGCCGTCCTGGGACCCAACGACGCCCTGGACACCACTGGTGACTTCGGCGTCGTCGAGGACCCGGCGGGACTGGCCAAGGTAGCCGGCACCGACGTCTACGACGAGGCCGTCCTGGAGTTCGACGTCACCGCCACCAGCTCCAACATCGTCCTCTACTACAGCCTCGGCTCCGAGGAGTACGCCGGTGCCACCGAGGGCACCCCGGCCTCCTGGCAGTCGCGCGGATACAAGGATCCGCTGAGCATCCAGGTCAACGGCACCGAGTGCGCCCACGTCCCCGGCACGCAGACGGCCGTGAGCGCCGCCTCGATCAACGAGTCCTCCAACGCCGCCTACTACACGGCCAATGTCTCGGGACACACCCCGGGACAGATCCCCGTGGAGTTCAACGGCTACACCTCCGCCCTGCCCTGCCAGGCCTCCGTCACCCCGGGGCAGAAGGTGCACGTGCGCGTGGCCATCGCCGACGCCCAGGACGGTCAGCTCGACTCCACGGTTCTCCTGCGCACCCAGGGACTGGGCTTCACCGACAAGCCGATCACCGACCCCTGCAACGCCAAGGCCGGCACCTGTGACATCCCCAGCAACGGCAAGGGTTCCAACGGGAACGGCTCCAACGGGTCGAACAACGGCAAGGACTCCGCCACTCCGCCCGGGCAGGGCAAGCCGGGCGTGACCGACTACAGCGCCGCCTCGCCCACCGCAAGCCCCAAGAAGACTGTGGCCGGTCTGCCCCTGACCGGAACCCAGGCGCTCTTCCTGGGAGGCATCGCCCTGCTGCTCCTGGCTGGCGGTGGTGTCGCGCTCATGCTGCGCCGTCGGCGCCTGACCGGCTCTGAGGCCGGCTGACGGCGAGACTGCGGCCAGCAGACGGCTGACGGGGCGGATGAGGCTCTCCTCATCCGCCCCGTCAGTCTGTGTCTGCGGCTCACCGCTGTCGGGCGCTCAGTCCTCCTCTTGCCGGGAGGCGCGACGCGCCGCCAGCTCCTTGGCCAGCATCGCGCATCCCAGGATGCACAGCGGCATGGAGGCCAGCCACAACAGGGTGCTGACGCGGGACAGCAGCGAGGTCTGAGCCAGGACGGGCAGGACGGCGGCGATGACGATAACCGCCATCCACGCGCCGACTCGTCGGGCGCTGCGCGGCGCCTGGGCGTCGTCGGGTTCCATGGCCCGATCCTCTCACCCGGTGATCTCGAACCTGCGCTCATCCAGGCAGCCGGCGTGCAGGTCGGTGACGGTGAGCCGGCGCACCGAGGCCCACCGCGGGCCGCGCCTCAGCCACGCGATCAGCCGGCCCACGGCCTCCGGCTCGCCCTGGGCCATGACCTCGACGTCGCCGTCGGGCAGGTTACGGACCTGCCCCACCACCCCCAGCTCCTGGGCGGTGTAGGCGCAGTGGTAGCGGAAGCCCACCCCCTGGACCGTGCCCTGGACCAGGACGTGAACGGTTCTCACGGTGCGGGCACTCCTACCGGCGTCGCTCATGGCCCTATCGTCTCAGGCTCAGGGCCGAGCGCGTAGGCTTGCCGCCATGCGTATCGCCACTGTCAACGTCAACGGCATCCGGGCCGCCGCCCGCAAGGGCATGGGGGAGTGGCTCGCCGCCTCCGCCCCCGACATCCTCCTGCTCCAGGAGGTCCGAGCCGACGAGCAGATCGCCGTCGACCTCCTGCCCGGCTACGAGGCCGCCATCTGGCCCTGCCGCATCAAGGGACGTGCGGGCGTGGGTGTCGCCGTGCGCGAGGGCGGCCCCGCCACCCTCGGCGAGCTGCGCTACGGCGTGGCCGCGCCCGGCACCGAGGAGCCCGACGTCGACTCCGGCCGCTGGCTCGAGGCCGACCTGAGCCTCGCCGGCTTCGACGGTCTCGAGCGGCTCACCGTCATCTCCGCCTACCTGCACTCGGGCCAGCTGGGCACCGAGAAGATGGACCAGAAGTATGCCCACCTCGAGCTCGTTGACGCTCGCATGGCCGAGCTCCTGGCCGCCGCCCGCGATGGTGGGCCCCAGGTCGTCATGGCCGGGGACCTCAACGTGGTGCGCTCCGAGCGTGACATCAAGAACTGGAAGCCCAACCACAACAAGATCGCCGGCGTCATGGATGAGGAGATCGCCCACCTGGAGGGCTGGTTCGCCTCCGGCTGGGTGGACGCCTCGCGTCACCTCGTGGGGGACGAGGAGCAGGGGCCCTACACGTGGTGGTCCCAGCGCGGTAAGGCCTTCGACAACAACACCGGCTGGCGGATCGACTACCAGGTCCTCACCCCCGCCCTGGCCGAGCGGGCCCACAGCGTCACCGTGGACCGGGCGCCCGACTACGCCTCACGCTGGTCCGACCACGCCCCGCTCGTCGTCGAGTACCGCTGAAGACGCGGCTGACCTTTTCGGAGAGCACGTCGGGGTCGGGTGCCTGCTCGGCCCGACCCCGACGGCCTCTCAGTAGCGGATCGCGTCGATCGGCCGGATGCGGGTGGCCACGATCGCCGGGATGATGCCCGCCAGCGCGCCCACGGCGGTGGCCGCGACCAGGCCGATGACGGCCGCCACCATGGGGAAGGGCGGGGTCGTGGTCACCGGGATGCCCAGGAAGGCGCTCAGCGGCATGACGCGCATCCCCACGATGGCGATCCCGATGCCGACGACGCCGGCGACCACAGTGGCCACCACCGACTCCAGCATGATGGAGAAGAAGATGCGTCGGCTCGTCGCCCCGAAGGAGCGTCGCACCCCGATCTCGTGGATGCGTTGACGCACGGTCACCAGTGAGATGTTGACCAGGCTCAGGGCCCCCAGCAGCATGACGAACACGCCGGCGGCCGTGACCACCTGGGTGAAGGTGTTCGCGCTGGAGCTGAAGCCACCGCTCTGGAGATTGTCCTCGGCCTGGGTCGAGCCCTGACCGAAGCGCGCGTCCAGGTCCTTCTTGGCCAGGCTGGCGACCTCCTTCGCACCGTCCTGACCGGCCCAGATCTCCAGCGTGGGGGCGGGGCGGGCGGCGTCCTTGGGCAGCCAGTGCTCATAGGGCGTGTTGAGGGCGAAGGCGGTCACGGGCTGGGTGCACGGCAGGCCCGCGTCCCGCTCGGGGTCGCCGCTGCAGCCCATGAGGGAGAGGTCCTCCGCCTCCAGGACGCCGACGATCGTGAAGGAGGTCTGCACCGGGGAGAAGGAGGTGATGGTGACCGGCTCGGTGAGCTGCTGGATCCCCAGCGCGTCGAGGAAGCCCTGGGTGACGACCATGCTCGGGGAGAGGTCGTCCTCATCCTGCGCGGTGAACCAGCGCCCCTGGGAGACGGTCTTGTGGTGCAGGAGCCCGTAGCTCAGGCTCACGGTCTGGGTGGGCACGCTCCGAGCGCCGTCGGGGAAGGAGAAGCGCACGTTGGAGGTGTAGGTCGTCGCCCAGGACTTGACCTCGTAGCGCTCGACGAAGCTGTTCATCGCCGAGGAGATCTTCGCCGCGGTCGCAGCGCTGGTCGTGGAGCCTCCGCCCCCGCTACCAGCGCCCCCTGCGGCGCCCGCACTGCCTGCGCCGCCGGTACCGCCCGCACCGTCGCTGCTGCCGCCGCTGGCACCTGAGTCTGCGCCGGCGCTCGACTCGGGGGCGTCGTCGGCCTGGAGGGCCTGGTCCAGGCCCTTGCCGGTGGGGCTGACGTTGATCGTCACCGTGCCCGGGCGGCCGGTGTACTTCTCGCTGACCTTGTTGATGGCGTCGACGGAGACCTGCCCCAGGGCGATGACGAAGGTCATGGCCGCCACCGCCGCCGCCACGCCCACCAGCGACAGCAGGACCCTCAGCTTGCCGATGCGCAGCTGGGCCCAGGCCTCGACGATGGCGCCGAAGAATCCGGTGAGAATGCCGTTCATGAGGCTCCTTCGTGGCTGGTGGGCGCCGACGGGTAGGGGGATGCCGGAGGGGTGGTGACGACCTCACCGAACTCCTCCAGGCTGCCGACCTTGCGACGCATGACGGAGATCGGGGTGAGGGCGCCGTGATCGAGCCGGTACTGGGTGTGAGCGCGGCCGGCCACGGCCAGGTCGTGCGTGATGATGATGAGGGCGGCACCGTTCTCGGCGCACTGACGCTCCAGGAGCGTCATGACCGAGTTGCCGGTGTCGACGTCGAGGGCGCCGGTGGGCTCGTCGGCCAGGATGACGCTGGGGCGGCGCGACAGCGCCCTGGCGATGGCCACCCGCTGCTGCTCGCCTCCCGATAGGCGCGAGATGGGCGAGCCCACCTTGTCACCCAGGCCCACGGCCTCCAACAGCTCGGCGGCCCGTGCGCTGCGGGTCCAGAAGGCCCTGCCGGTGTCGTACAGGAGGGGTGCCGCTACGTTCTCGGTGGTGGTCAGTCCCGGGATGAGGTTGAAGGACTGGAAGACGAAGCCGAAGGTCTGCCCCCGCAGGTGGGCGCGGCGACTCTCCCCGAGCCGGGAGGTGTCGGTGCCCGAGAGCGTGTAGTGGCCCGATGTCGGCTTGTCGATGAGACCCAGGATGTTGAGCAGAGTCGACTTTCCCGTTCCCGAGCGTCCCACGATGGCCACGTGCTCACCGGGGGAGACGCTCAGGTTGACTCCCGTGAGGATGTGCAGGGGCTCGGAGTCGGGGACGGTGAAGGTACGGGTGATCTCCCGCAGCTCCAGCAGCCCGCTCACAGGATCTCCTTGCCTTCGGAGTCGTAGCAGGCGGAGTTGTCCGGCTCGCAGGTGTCCGGTGTCCCGGTGCGGCGCGTGTCCTTGTTGGGGACGAACTGCAGGACCTGCTGGTCGGCCTTGAGGCCGGCGGTGATCTGGATGTTCGTACCGTCCGTGATCCCCAGCTTCACAGCGGTCTTGACCGCCTTGGAGGCGTCCCCGGACTCGGGCACCAGCCACACGAAGCCCGAGCCGACCTTGCCCTCCACGGCGGTGACCGGAACCATCAGGGCCTCTGAGGCGCTGCCGGCGTCAACGCTGATGGTCACCGGCATACCGGCGAAGACCTTCTGGTCGCCGGGAACCGCGCAGCGCATCTCCACGCTGGTGCCGTCACCGGAGGTAGTCGTCGTCGAGCCGTCCCCACCGGTGGTCGTGGAGGTGGAGGCCTTGGTACCGACCTTGAGGTTGTTGCACTGGAAGGGCGCCGGGCCCCCCTCCAGGGTCAGGGTCGCGGCAGTGGGAGCGTTGGTGAGCCGGTACTGCTGCGCCGCGCTGACGGTCCCGGTGGCCGAGTAGGTCGCGGGGGTGATGGTGGCCACGACGACGCCGACGCCGGTCTCCTGCTGCTTGAGGACCTTGGGGGTCACGGTGCCGCTGACGGGGGCGTAGATCGTGGACCAGGTGACCTTGTCCTCGGTTGGGGTCTGGGTGACGTTGCCGCTCTCATCGGTCTTGGTCACCGGGGGCTGGGACTCGGAGTGCTTGATGTAGAGCAGCGGGTCACCGGCACTGACCTGGGTGTCCTTCTCCACGGCGACCGAGTCCACCACGCCGGCCAGGTCGGCCTGGACCTCGACCGTGGCGTCCTGAACGATGTGACCCTTGACCGAGACCGTGTTGGAGATGCTGCCTTTGGTCACGGGGACGGTCTTGACGTCGGCGGCGTAGCCCGGGGAGATGTCAGCGGTTGTCCCGTCGCCCTGCGAGGGGAAGAAAGCGATCTTCACCAGGGCGACGGCGACGATCACCGCAATGAGGGTCTTGAGGGCGGGCCAGACGAAGCGCTTCACGGCGTCCTCCATGGAAGGCGGCGGGATCAGAACCGGGTAGGGACCCCGGGCTCCTGATTAATACGCGCAGAGACTACGGCACAGGCGGTTGTCTGACTTCATCCTGAAGGAGGAATGCTGACAGTCCTCTCCAACCGAGGTTGGAGAGGACTGATGGTCGTCAGGCGTGGAGGCTCAGCGGTGCGTCGGGGCCGCTCAGGCGAGCCTGCCGGCCGGGGCGGCGGGAACCGCGTCGAGGAAGGCCGGCGGGTTGAAGCCCTCGCGCTGGTAGGCCTCGGCCACGGCGCGGGCCACGTCGTGGACGGTGTCGGCGTCCACCAGGGCGATCGCCGAGCCGCCGAATCCGCCGCCGGTCATGCGCGCCCCGTGGGCGCCGGCGGCGCGGGCCGCCTCCACGGCCACGTCCAGCTCGGGGCAGGTGCACTCGTAGTCCACACGCAGTGACTCGTGCGAGGCGTCCATGAGCCTGCCGGCCTCGGCGAGCTTCTCTCCGCGCAGGGGCTGCCCGTCCTGCAGGAGCGCCACGAGCCGGCGGGTGCGGTCGATCTCGGTGACAACGTGGCGGGTGCGCTTGACCAGCTCGTCGGCGTCGTCGCCGTCGGTGGCCGCGAGGCGCTCCAGGGCGCCGGGCAGGTCCTCGATCGCGATGTCCGCCAGGAGCTCCACCCCAAGGATCTCAGCGGCCCGCTCGCAGGCCGCTCGCCTGGCCCCGTACTGGCCATCGTCCAGAGAGTGCTTGGCCTTGGTGTCGATGACCAGGAGGGCCAGGCCCTCGGCGGCCAGGTCGAAGGGCACGTGGGTCACCGAGCCGTCGCGGCAGTCCAGCTCCAGGGCGTGACCCTCGCGGCAGCGCAGGGAGGCCGACTGGTCCATGCCGCCGGTGGGGGCCCCGGCCATCTCGTTCTCCGTGCGCACGCAGTTGGTCACCAGGCGGGCGCGCCCGGCGTCGTCGGGCTCCTGCGCAGTCCCGGCCAGGCCGAGGTGCGCGACCTCGTCAATGGCGACGGCGGCCGAGCACTCCAGGGCCGCCGAGGAGGACAGTCCGCCTCCCAGGGGCACGCAGGAGACGAGTGCGGCGTCGAAGCCGGGCAGGTTCTCGAAGCCGTCGCGCTCCAGGGACCAGGCGACGCCGGCGATGTAGGAGGCCCAGTGCGCCACCTCCCCGGGGGTTCCCTTCGGGCCGATCGTGTCGAGGTCCATGACGTCGACCTTCTCCCGGGTCTGGGGGGAGACCAGGCGCACGACGCGGTCCTCGCGGCGCCGCAGCGCCAGGTGCGCCCGGTGGGGCAGGGCGATGGGCAGAGCCAGGCCGCCGTTGTAGTCAGTGTGCTCGCCAATGATGTTGACGCGCCCGGGGGCGTACCAGACGCCGTCGGGCTCGGCCTCGAAGACCTCCCGGAACAGGGCGGTGGCGGCCTCGGCGCCCTCCTGGGGGCTCAGCGCAGGGGCGAAGACGGGAGCATCGTTGGTCATCGTGTTCTCCTGTGGTGGGTTGTTGTGAGTGAGCGGACAGGCTGAGGAAGGGGGCGGGAGCGGTGGGGCCGGGTCAGGTGGCGATGGTCAGGCGGGTACCAGCCTGCTGCAGGGCGTCGACGCCGTCGGCGTCGGGCTCGGCCTCGGTCACCAGGACCCCGATGTCCCGGGTGGCGCAGAAGGAACGCAGCCCCAGGACCCCCCACTTGGAGGAGTCCAGCGTGGCCACCACCGTGCGTCCGGCGGCGACCAGCGCCTGGTTGGCGGAGGCCTCCTGCAGGTTGGGGGTCATGAGCCCGGCCTCGGGAGTGAAGCCGTGGGCGCCCAGGAAGACCCACTCCACACGCATCGTGCTCAGTGCGTCGATGGCCACCAGCCCCACCAGGGCGTTCGACGGCGTGCGCTCGCCGCCGGTGATGACCACCGTCGGGGCGTCGCGGTTCTCGGCGCGGGCGGCGTCGGCGGCGTCGAAGAGTACCTGCGCGGCGGGAAGCGAGTTCGTGATGACGGTCAGGGTGGGGAAGTGCTCCAGCTCGGTCAGGGCCTGGGCGAGCGCCAGCGTTGTGGTCCCTGCTGACAGCGCCAGGGAGTCCCCGGGGCGGACCATGGCGGCCGCGGCCTGACCGATGCGGCGCTTGGCCTCCAGGTTGAGGGTCGACTTGGCGGTGAATCGCGGCTCGAGGGTGGTGGGGCCGGCGGCCACCGCCCCGCCGTGGACGCGCTCGACCAGCCCCTGGGTGACGAGCTCGGTGATGTCACGGCGCACGGTCATCTCCGAGATGCCCAGCTCCTCGACGACGTCGGCCACCCGGACCCCGCCGGTGGCCGCGACCCGTTCCAGGATGTGCTCCTGGCGCTGACGGGCGAGCATCGGGGCCGGGCGGGGCGATCCGACGGCGGAGGCTGAGGGGCCGGGTTGCATGGGGACAGTCTGCCAGACCTCGACGTCGAAAACGCCATGTCCGCACGTTCCCGCACAGAGTCGCACAGGCGGCGGCGGGGCGACCGTTCCACCCGTTCGGTCGGTCATGGCACACTTATCCCGCTCGTGCCGCGCTCCCGGCTGGGATAACGGGGGTGTGACACGGTAATGTGTTCGGGTCACCCTCGTGGTCATGCGTTCTCCGGACGCAGGAACTCACATCAACCCGGTCAACCAGTCATCCCGTAGGAGCCCAGGAGTCATGCAGATCCCCGCACCAGACGCGCACCAGTGCGTCATCGGTGTGGCCATCGCCCTGCCCTCCCATTACGCCGCCCAGGTCCGTGCGGTGCGGGAGGCCGCCGGGGATCCTCTGGCCGAGGTCGTGCCGCCCCACATCACGCTGCTGCCGCCCACGGCCGTCGACCTCGACTCCCTCGACGAGGTCGTGCGGCACCTGCGCGATGTGGCCGCTGGGACGAGCCCCTTCGAGGTGCGGCTGGACGAGGTCGGCACCTTCCGGCCCGTCAGCCCCGTGGTCTACCTCGGGCTGCGCAGCGGCGCCGAGGAGTGTGACCGTCTTCAGGTACGGGTGCGCGACCGCCGGGGACCCCTGGCCCGTTCGCTCAGCTTCCCCTTCCACCCTCACGTGACTTTGGCTCACGAGGTTGCCGAGGACGGCCTCGACGTCGCGGCGAGGAAGGGCGCGGACCTGACCATGGACTTCACCGTCACCGAGCTTCATCTCTACCGACACCGTAGCCGGCCCGCCGGCCACGGCGGTGGCCGGTGCTCGGCTTCGGAGGGGAGCTGGGACGTGGTGGCCGCCTTCGCCTTCGGGGGCTCCCTGGCCCCTGACGCCTCCGCCGACACTGCTGTGCCCGCAGTGTCGGTGCCCCCGACGGCTCCGGCGGTGTCGGTGTGATGGAGCGCGTCAAGGAGCTGCTGGCGGCCGGGCGGCGCACACGGGTCGGCCGGGCCCTGATCCGCTACGGCACGGCGCGCGGCGCGCTCATGGCCGGAGGAATCGCCTACACGGGCATGTTCTCGGTCTTCGCCGTCCTCGTCATCGGCGTGAGCATGCTCATGGCGATGCTCGGTCAGCACCCCACCATCCGGGCCGCCGTCGTGGACTCCATCAACTCGTTGCTGCCCGGGGTCATCGACACCGGCAACGGCAAGGGGCTGGTCTCGGTCGAGCAGCTGACCCTCCCCTCGGCGCTCAACCTGGGATCGGTGCTGGCGGCCGGGGCCTTCATCTACTCCGTCATCAGCCTCATGGGCACTCTCAAGATCGCCTTGCGGGCCATGTTCGGGCTGGTCAATCCCGTCATGAGGCCGGTGGTCGGGCAGCTGGCGAATATTGCGGGGTTCCTCGTCATCGTGGCCGGAGTGCTGGTGACGGCCGTGGCCTCGGTGGTGACGACGACGCTGTCGGGCAGTGTCGGTCGTTCCCTGGGCCTGCCGCAGTCGCTGACCGGAACCGGGGCGTGGGTGATGACGCTTCTGCTCTCCTTCCTCATCGACACCGGTGTCCTGGCGCTCCTCATCACTATGTGTGGCATCCGCCCGCCCCGACGCGACCTGCTGCAGGGCTGCATGCTGGGCGCCTTCGCCCTGGGCGTGCTGCGGCAGGTGGGGACCGGGGCGGTCGGCTCGGTGACGCGCAACCCGCTGCTGGCCTCCTTCGCGGCCATCGCCGTCCTCATTCTGTGGCTGCACCTGACCAGCCGCGTCGTGCTGCTCGTGGCGGCCTGGATGGCCAACCCGCCGCTGCCCCGGGACGTCGACCACCCCGACGAGGTCCACGCCCACGAGCGCCCCAACTACGTGACGCTCTCCGTGCCCGAGACCCTGACCTGGCCCCGCCAGTCCATCACCGGCAGCCTCGAGGCGGACCCGACGGCGCACCCCGACTACGTCCCCCCGGTGCCGATCCCGTGAGTGCATGGAAGTACTTCTGGGAGAGGTGGGGAATGGTAGTGCTGATGTCCGAAGGCGAGTTTCTCACGAATCAAACGATGGGGACGACGTGTTCTTGAGGCCTCAGATGCCTACCAAGTCGATAGGGAATAGATACGCTGGTGGTTCGTGAATCCTGGGTTGAGATTCTCGTCCACGCGGGTAATACTGCGTATCGAACACATTCCTTGTTCTCTTCCCTTGAAAGGAGTCGTTGTGTCGGCGGCTAAACGAGTGCTCATCTTTGCGTTGGTTCTGCTGGTAGTGGGGGTGGGGGCCATTGGGGTCAGTCTTATTCCTGCGAGCGGAGAGGCCCCCAAGTACGAATGTGTCACCGATGGGTCCGTCAGTTCCGGGTTCAGCGATCCGGACCAGGGGGACTGCCCCATCACCATTGAGAGCTATCAGGCTCGTGCCGAGTGGAAGAGTCAAGGATGGCTTGGCGAGAGCGCCTATACGGTTCGCAAAGCAGCGGCCGGTGGAGTGGTGCTCGGCATTATTGGTTTGATTGCCGCAGGTGTCATGAAAGCGACCCAGCGGAAGAAGGGCTCTCGGCCCGGGATGTAGATGCTGAGACTGGGGCGGTGGTGTGTGCGAGGTTGCGGTCCGAGCGCTAGCCTGTGGCGGTGACTGAGATTTCTGGCAACCCTGGCAAGCCCGATCGCGCCGTACAGCCCGACAGCTCGGCGCCGGCCATTCACGCCATCATTCCCGCCGGAGGTGCGGGCACCCGGCTGTGGCCGCTCAGCCGACGCCACCGCCCCAAGTTCCTCCTCGACCTCACCGGGGCCGGCCGCAGCCTCCTGCAGGACACCGTTGAGCGCCTGGCCCCACTGACCGCCACCACGACGGTCGTCACCGGCGTCGCCCACATCGCCGCCGTGGCCGACCAGCTCCCGAGCGTTCCGCGCGACAACCTCCTGGCCGAGCCCTCCCCGCGAGACTCCATGGCGGCCATCGGTCTGGCCGCCGCCGTCATCGCCCACCGCCACGGGCGAGACGCCGTCGTCGGCTCCTTCGCCGCCGACCACACCGTGGCCGACCGGGTCGCCTTCGCCGACGCCGTCCGCCAGGCCGCCCGCCTGGCCGAGCAGGGCTGGGTGGTCACCATCGGGATCGAGGCCACCGGCCCCTCGACCGCCTTCGGCTACATCCACGCCGGCGACCCCACCGACGTGCCCGGGGCCCCCGACGGACGCCGGGTCCTGGGCTTCACCGAGAAGCCCGATGCCAACACCGCCGCCGCCTACCTGGCCACCGGCGACTACCGCTGGAACGCAGGCATGTTCGTGGTCCGCGCCGGCGTCCTCCTGGACCACCTCGCCGAGCTCAGGCCCCAGCTGGCCCAGGGCATCGAGGCCATCGCCGCCGTCTGGGACGCCCCCGAGCGCGAGGAGGTCCTGGCCGAGCGCTGGCCCGCCCTGGAGAAGATCGCCATCGACCACGCCATCGCCGAGCCGGTGGCCGCCGCCGGGGGAGTGGCCACTGTGCCGGTCTCCATGGGCTGGAACGACGTCGGCGGATTCGACGCCCTGACCGACCTCGTCCCGCCGCGCACCCAGGGGCCGGCCACCGGTGTCGGAGTGCTCGACGACACCGACGACACCGACGGCTCTACCGGGACGGGCACTGCCGGCGACGCCGCCCCCGCGAACCCCCGCGCAGAGATCCGGGCCCTCGACTCCGACGGCGCCCTCATCGCCGCCACCTCCCGACGCACAGTGGTGCTCCTGGGAGTGCCGGGCGTCGTCGTCGTCGATACTCCCGACGCCCTCCTGGTCACCACCCCCGAGCACGCCCAGGACGTCAAGAGCGTCGTCGACGCCCTCAAGGCGGCCGGCCGAGAGGACCTGCTCTAGCCGAACCACTGCACCGCGGGCGCAGCAGCCGGCGAAGTCGCTGGGACCGCTGGAACCGCTGAGGTCTTGAGGGGCCCGGCGCCGGAAGAAGACAGTCCTCGGGCGCCGGGCTCCTCATTGAAACCACGACGATCACGAGCTCATCCCGGTGGAACAGGTGGTGTGAGAATGAGAGGTTCTCGCCTATCCTTGACACTCGAATGTGTCCCCCGTCGCACGCGAGAACCACGGAGGTTTCCATGAAGAAGGCCTGCTCCGCGATGACGCTCGGCGCGGCCGTGGCCCTGGCCCTGGCCGCCTGCGGGACGCCACCGGCCCAGCGGCCCGCCCGCAACCTGGAGGGCGCCAAGAACTTCACCGCCTGCATGCTCTCCGACGAGGGCGGATTCGACGACCACTCCTTCAACGAGTCCGGCAAGAAGGGCCTGGACCGGGCCGGCAAGGAGCTGGGAGTCAAGACCATTGCCGTGCAGTCGGAGAACTCGGCCGACTACGCCACCAACATCTACGCGCTCATTCAGCAGAACTGCAAGCTCGTCATCGGCGTCGGCTTCAACATCGCCGCCGACCTGACCGAGTCGGCCAAGGCCAACCCCGACATCCAGTTCGCCCTCATCGACGCCTCCTTCATCGGCGCCGACGGCAAGCCCGCCACCCTGCCCAACACCAAGCCGCTGCTGTTCAAGACGGCCGAGGCCGCCTACCTGGCCGGGTATGCCGCCGCCGGTACCTCCCGCACCGGGGTCGTGGGCACCTACGGCGGCAAGCCCCTGCCCACCGTCCAGATCTTCATGGACGGCTTCGCCAAGGGCGTGGCCCGCTACAACCAGGACACCGGCGCCCAGGTCCAGGTCAAGGGCTGGGACACCACCACCGGCAAGGGCGGCTCCTTCGTCGGCAACTTCACCGACGCCGCCAAGGGCCAGGCCATCACCGAGCAGTTCATTTCCCAGGGCGCGGACATCATCATGCCGGTGGCCGGCCCCGTCGGCCAGGGCACGCTGTCCTCCGTGCGCCAGAAGAACGACGCTGGGGGCACCAACGCCGTCATCTGGGTCGACTCCGACGGCTACACCTCCTCCGGTGACGGCAGCATCATCATGACCTCCGTGGTCAAGGAGATCGGCAACTCGGTCTTCGACACCGTCAAGAACGCCTCCGAGGGGAGATTCTCCTCCGAGCCCTACATCGGAACCCTCAAGAACAACGGGGTGGCCGCCGCACCCTTCCACGACTTCGACTCCCGGGTGCCGGCGCCGGTTAAGGCCAGGCTCGAGGAGCTGCGAGCCCAGATCATCGACGGGTCCCTCGACGTCTCCACCCCCTACGACCCCTCCTGACCGCCCGGCCGGGGCCGGCGCCCCGAGCCTCCACCGCCACCCGGAAGCGAGTCTGTTGTGAAGCTTGAGCTGCGCGGGATCACGAAGGCCTTCGGGCCGCTCGTGGCCAACGACCATATCGACTTAACTGTCGAACCCGGCCAGATCCACGCCCTCCTGGGCGAGAACGGCGCGGGCAAGTCCACGCTCATGAACGTCCTCTACGGCCTCCACCAGCCCGACGCCGGAGAGATCCTCATCGACGACGAGCCCGTCACCTTCTCCGGGCCGGGCGACGCCGTGGCCGCAGGCATCGGCATGGTCCACCAGCACTTCATGCTCGTGCCCGTCTTTACCGTGGCCGAGTCCGTCGCCCTGGGCTACGAGCCGGTCGGGTCGCTGGGGCTCCTCAACACCGGCGCCGCCGCGGCCAAGGTCACCGAGATCTCCCGCCGCTTCGGCTTCGACGTCGACCCCCACGCTCTCATCGAGGACCTGCCCGTGGGCGTCCAGCAGCGCGTGGAGATCATCAAGGCCCTGGCCAGAGACGCCAGGATTCTCATCCTCGACGAGCCCACCGCCGTGCTCACCCCGCAGGAGACCGACGAGCTCATCGCCATCATGCGCGAGCTCAAGGCCTCGGGCACCTCCATCGTCTTCATCACCCACAAGCTGCGCGAGATCCGCGAGGTCGCCGACACCATCACCGTCATCCGCCGCGGCCGCGTCGTGGGCACTGCCGAGCCCACCGTCTCGGCCGCCGAGCTCGCCGGCCTCATGGTCGGCCACGACGTCTCCTTGACCGTCGACAAGCCCCCGGCCGACCCCGGGGACGATGGACTCACTCTGGAGGGCATCAGCCTCATCGAGGATGGCACCACCCTCCTTGAGGACATCGACCTGCACGTGCGCGCCGGCGAGATCCTCGCCATCGCCGGCGTCCAGGGCAACGGCCAGACCGAGCTGAGCGAGGTCATCCTCGGGCTACGGCCGCCCACCGCCGGCTCCATCGCCTTCGACGGTCAGGACGTCACCCGCCACACGGTGCGCCGCCGCCTGCGAGCCGGACTGGGGTTCGTGCCCGAGGACCGCACCACCGACGGCATGGTCGCCGAGCTCTCCGTCGCCGAGAACATGGTCCTGGACCGCTACGACGACCCCTCCCTGGGGCGGGGCCCGTCACTGTCCCCGACGCGCGTGCGCCACGCCGCCCACCGGATGCGCGAGGAGTTCGACGTGCGCGTCACCGACGTCGATGACGCCATCTCCACCCTCTCGGGAGGCAACCAGCAGAAGGCCATCCTCGCCCGTGAGCTCTCCCGGCCCCTCAAGGTCCTCGTCGCCTCCCAGCCCACCCGAGGCCTGGACGTGGGCTCCATCGAGTTCGTCCACCAGCGCATCGTCGCCGAGCGCGACACCGGCACCGCCGTCCTCATCATCTCCTCCGAGCTCGACGAGATCTACGCCCTGGCCGACCGGATCGCCGTCATGTACCGCGGACGGATCGTCGGCACCGTCCCGGCCGACACCGCCCGCGACGCCCTGGGCCTCATGATGGCCGGCACCCCCGCCGAGCAGGCCCTCGACCCTCAGGAGCAGACACGATGAGCACCCCCACTACCGGCTCCAGCACCGAAGCGACCCCGACGCCCCTGTCCGAGGACCACTCCGAGGAGCAGACCAAGCACGGCCCGAGCGGCCAGGGCGCCCTGTTGCGGCAGGTCGCCTCCTCACCGGCCGTCGTCGGGTTGCTCGCGGTCCTGACCGCCCTGATCCTCAGCTCGATCCTCATCCTCGCGGCCGACTCCGAGGTGCGCTACACCGCCACCTACCTGCTCAACCGTCCCGGCGACTTCCTCCACGCCACGGCCTCCACCCTGAGCGAGGCCTACAGCTCCCTGTTGCGTGGTGCCGTCTTCGACTGGCGCGCCACGACGGGCGTGCGCATGATCCGCCCCATCACCGACACCCTGACCAACGCCACCCCGCTCATCATCGCCGGGCTCGGCATGGCGGTGGCCTTCCGTGCCGGCCTGTTCAACATCGGCGGCCAGGGGCAGATGATCCTTGGGGCGATCACCGCCTGCTACGTGGGCATCGCCTGGAACCTGCCCCCGGTGGCCCACCTGCTGCTCGCCGTCGTCGGGGCGGCCCTGGGAGGACTGGTGTGGGGCGGCATCGCCGGCGTCCTCAAGGCCCGCACCGGCGCCAACGAGGTGATCGTGACGATCATGCTCAACTCCATCGCCGCCCACCTGCTGTCCCAGGTGCTCAGCCTCAAGGCCTTCAACGGGGAGGGGGAGACCGGCAACCGCAAGTCCCTGACCGTGGCGGATGCCGCCCAGTACCCCTCACTGGCCGGCGACTCCTTCCGCCTCCACGCCGGTTTCCTCCTGGCCCTGCTGGTCGCCGTGGCCGTGTGGTGGCTCATGGAGCGCTCCCGCCTCGGCTTCCAGCTGCGGGCCACCGGCCTCAACGCCGACGCCGCCCGCACCGCAGGCATGAGCGTTCCCTGGGTGACGAGCCTGGTCATGATGATCTCCGGCGCCCTGTGCGGGCTGGCCGCTACCGCGCCGGTCCTGGGCACCCAGAAGAGCATGGACGAGTCCGTCGTGGGCACCATCGGCTTCGACGCCATCACGGTGGCGCTCCTGGGTCGCTCCCGCCCCCTGGGGACCGTGCTGGCCGGCCTGCTCTTCGGGGCGCTGCGCGCCGGGGGCACCGCCATGCAGGCCGCCCCGGGCACCCACATCAAGATCGTCCTGGTCCTGCAGTCCACGATCGTGCTGTTCATCGCCGCGCCGCCCCTGATCCGGGCCATCTTCCGGCTCCCGGAGCGCCGCGACACCCTCGGCGGCACCGCCCCGTCCCCCGCCTCAGTGCCGGCCGCAGCCCCGGCCGCTCCCGCCGTGAAGGAGGCCTGAGCCATGAGCGCATCAACCGCTTCTGCCGACTCTCATGCCGCGACCGCACCGGATGCGTCCGCGCCCGCGGCGCTGGCGCCCATGGATCTGAAGATCCCGATCACTGGCGTCGTCGTGCTCCTGCTGCAGGGGCTCATGGCTCTGGGGGCCCGCGGCTCGACGACCTTCGACCTGACCGCCTCCTCCGACCTCTTCCGGCTCGGGGCCCCCGAGCTCAACGCACGCCTGGTCATCCTCACCACCGCCGGGATCGTCGCGGCTTCCACCGCCGTCGCCTTCGACCGGGCCCGGCGTCGCAGCAGGATCCCGACCTGGGTCGCCGTCCTCATCGGCATCGGATTCGTCCTGGCCTTCCTGGCCTGGGCAGGGGCCGGAAGCCGCGGCGTCATCCCCCTGGTGACCATCCTGTCCTCCGCGCTGGGACTGAGCGTCCCCCTCGTCTACGGCTCACTGGCCGGGATCATCGGGGAGCGCTCGGGCACCATCAACATCGCCATCGAGGGCCAGCTCCTGGGCGGGGCCTTCCTGGGGGCCGTCGTCGCCTCGGCCTGCTCCAACCCCTGGGTGGGGATCCTGGCCGCCCCCGTAGCCGGAGTCCTCGTGGCCCTCCTGCTGGCCCTGTTCGGACTGCGCTACCGGGTCAACCAGATCGTCGTCGGCGTCGTCCTCAACGTCCTGGTCTCCGGGCTCACCGGCTTCCTGTTCTCCACCTTCCTGTCCTCCAGCCCCAGCCTCAACCGGGCCCTGCGCCTGCCCACCCTGGCGGTGCCGCTGCTGTCCCGGATCCCGATCATCGGGCCGGTCCTCTTCCGCCAGACGATCCTCGTCTACCTCATGTACGCGGCCGTGGCGGTCCTGTCCGTCATGCTCTTCCGCTCCCGGTGGGGGCTGAGGCTGCGGGCCTGCGGTGAGCACCCCAAGGCCGCCGACACCGTCGGCATCAACGTCATGCGCACCCGCGTGGCCAACCTGGCCCTGGCCGGGGCGCTCGCGGGACTGGGAGGGGCCTTCTTCACCGTCGGCTCGGGCCTGTCCTTCGAGAACGACATGACCGCCGGCAACGGCTACATCGCCCTGGCCGCCATGATCCTGGGCGCCTGGCGGCCCCTGGGCTCCCTGGGGGCGGCCCTGCTCTTCGGCTTCGCCACCTCCGTGGCCCAGACCCTGCCGGTCATCGGCAGCTCGGTCTCACCGGACATCATCTCCATGATCCCCTACATCGTCACGATCCTGGCGGTGGCCGGATTCGTGGGCAAGGTGCGTGCGCCGGCCGCCGAGGGGGTGCCCTACCCGTGAGCAGCATCGTGCCCACCGAACTGACCGACGCCCACTGGCGGGCCCTGCACGAGTTCGCCGTGGAGGCCATGACCCACGCCTACGCCCCCTACTCCCGCTTCAAGGTCGGTGCCGCCGCCCTGGTCGACGACGGCCGACTCGTCTCGGGGTGCAACGTGGAGAACGCCGGCTACGGCGTCACCCTGTGCGCTGAGTGCGGCCTCGTCTCCGAGCTCACCCGCACCGGGGGCGGGCGCCTGGTCGCCTTCGCCTGCGTGGACGCCCACGGCCGGGCCCTGGCACCGTGCGGGCGCTGCCGCCAGCTCCTGAGCGAGCACGCCGCCGACGGTATGGTGCTGGCCATGCCCTCGGGGATGATGAGCATCGACGAGGTCCTGCCCGACCGCTTCTGCGCCGACGACGTCGAACGCGTCGTCGGTCAGCAGAGCTGAGGGCCGGCTGACCAGCAGCCACAGATGGAGGAGAAACCCCGTGACCGTCCCCGCCGCACCGCCGGCCGTCGAGCCCTTCGACGCCGTCGACGTCATCGCCGCCAAGCGTGACGGCGCCGCCCTGACCGACGCCCAGATCGACTGGGTCGTGGAGGCATACACCCGCGGCGCCGTCGCCGAGGAGCAGATGAGTGCTCTGGCCATGGCCATCTACCTGCGCGGTATGAGCCGGGCCGAGATCGCCCGCTGGACCGAGGCCATGATCGCCTCCGGGGAGCGCATGGACTTCTCCGGCCTGCCCCGCCCCACGGCGGACAAGCACTCCACCGGGGGAGTGGGGGACAAGATCACCCTGCCGCTGGCGCCGCTCGTGGCCGTCTTCGGCGTGAGCGTCCCCCAGCTGTCCGGGCGCGGGCTCGGGCACACCGGCGGGACCCTGGACAAGCTGGAGTCCATCCCCGGCTGGCGGGCCGACCTCACGGGCGAGGAGATCGCGACGATGCTCGATGCCGACGGCCCCGGCGCCGTCATCTGCGCCGCCGGGGCGGGACTGGCCCCCGCCGACAAGCGCCTCTACGCCCTGCGCGACACCACCGCTACCGTCTCCTGCGTCCCCCTCATCGCCTCCTCGATCATGTCCAAGAAGATCGCCGAGGGGACCGGCGCCCTCGTCCTGGACGTCAAGGTCGGCTCGGGCGCCTTCATGAAGGAGTTGGGCCAGGCCCGCGAGCTCGCCTCCACCATGGTGGCCCTGGGCAACGACGCCGGCGTGACCACCCGCGCCCTGCTCACCGACATGTCCACCCCGCTCGGGCTCACCGCCGGCAACGCCCTCGAGGTCGCCGAGTCCCTCGAGGTGCTCGCCGGCGGGGGACCGGCCGACGTCGTCGACCTCACCGTGGCCCTGGCCCTGGAGATGTGCGCCGCCGCCGGCAGACCCGTCGAGGAGGACCAGGCCCGCGCCGCCCTGGCCGACGGACGCGCCATGGACATCTGGCGCGACATGATCTCCCGCCAGGGAGGTGACCCGGACGCACCCCTGCCCCTCGCCCCGGAGACCGAGACCGTCACCGCCCCGGCCGACGGGGTCCTCACCACCTTGGACGCTCTCGCCGTCGGGGTGGCCGCCTGGCGCCTCGGGGCCGGGCGGGCCCGCAAGGAGGACCCGGTCCAGGCCGTCGCCGGCGTCACCATGCACGCCAAACCGGGCGACGAGGTCCGCGCCGGCCAACCGTTGCTCACCCTGCACACCGCCACCCCCGAGCGCTTCACCCGCGCCCGGGAGGCGCTCGCCGGCGGCATCGTCATCTCCGAGGCCGGATCGCCGGAAGCGGCCGACGCCGTCGCCCGCCGGGAGCGCGGCGTCATCCTGGAGCGCATCGGATGACCACGCCCCGGCCGGTGGCCCCCGCCATCGTCGCCCGAGCCGTCAACTCCCGGCTGCGAGTGGGCCGCCTCACCCAGGCGGGCCAGGCCATCACCCTGACCCAGACCGACGCCACCACCTGCGGGCCCACCTGCCTCCTGGCAGCCCACCTGCTCCTGGCACCCGGCCAGCGCGCAGCGGTGACGGACGACCTCGCCCAGGAGATGACCGCCTCGCCACCCGGCCGGGAGGGCAAACAGCTGATGACCGTCCTGTCCCGCCAGCAGCTGCGTCTCCAGCGGGCCATGAATGTCCGCGGCCTGGGGATCCTGCCCTGGCCGAAGGCGCTGGGCTCCACGCCCTGGTCCGTGGCCCGGCAGATGACCGACATCGTGAGCACCTGCACTCCGGGCGGAGGGCGCCGTCGTTACACGGTGAGGTGGGTGAGCGACCACGGGCCCGCCTGGGGCAGTGAGGTCGCCTCGATCCGTGAGGTGCTGGCAGGCGGGCTCCCGGTCATCCTGGTCACCGGCGGCCCGCTCGTCCTCGACGCCGACGCCGAGGGTGAGCCCACGGCGAGGGCGAGGCTGCGCGCGTCCCTGGCACGCACCCCGGCCGTGCCCCGCCACTACGTCCTGGCCCTGCCCTGGCGGACCGTCGGGCAGGACGACCCCGGTGAGGGAAGCGCGCACATCTACGAGCCCTCCAGCGGCGCCGTGCGCCCCCTCGATCTGACCGTCCCGCGCGACCCGCACCGCCCCGGCCCCCGCGAGCTCGGCAACTGGCCCCGCGTCCTCGCCGTCATCGCGCCCGAAAACAATCCATGACGAGTACCAGTTGTGTGGGAGTGATATCCATGTCGACACGGCGAGCCATGCCACTCATCACTGTGCGCGATCTTGATGCTGCCATTGAAGCGTATCGTCGCCTCACCGGGATGGAGGTGGTCATGAATCATGGCTGGATCGCCACCCTGTCCCCGCCAGGGGATCGTTCCATCCAAATCAGTTTGATCGCCTCTGATCCCACTGCTCCGGTCAACCCGGCGGTCTCCATCGAGGTGGATGATCTGGATGATGCCTACCGGATCGCTCGGGAGAACGGCTGGGAGATCGTGCATGACCTCGCTGTGGAGGAGTGGGGAGTGCGTCGTTTCTTCTTCCGGGATGCGGACGGAAACATCGTGAACGTCCTGTCTCATCTGTGATTCCAGCACTGAAGGTGCATCGCGTGGTGCTTTGCCGCATGAGGCGGGTCGGTCCATGATGGATGAACTCTCGTGAAAGGATCCCCATGACCACGCGCGCCCGGATCGCCCGCCTCATCGACCACACTCTCCTCAAGCCCGAGGCCACCACCGCCCAGGTCAATGCGCTCATCGCCGAGGCCGCGGACCTGAACACCTACAGCGTGTGCGTCTCCCCGAGCCTCCTGCCGGTGGAAGTGCCCGACGACCTGCACGTGGCCACCGTCTGCGGCTTCCCCTCCGGCGCCCACGCCACCGCCGTCAAGGCCGCCGAGGCCGCCGACGCCCTGGCCAAGGGCGCCGAGGAGATCGACATGGTCGTCAACCTCCGCCTCGTCAAGGAAGGCGACGCCGACGCCGTCGAGGCCGACATCCGCGGCGTGCGCGAGGCCTGCCGGGGCGCCGTCCTCAAGGTCATCATCGAGTCCGCCGCCCTCACCGATGAGGAGATCGTCTCCACCTGCCGCGCCGCCGAGGCCGCCGGGGCCGACTTCGTCAAGACCTCCACCGGCTTCCACCCCGCCGGCGGCGCCTCCACCCACGCCGTCGCCCTCATGCGCGCCACCGTGGGAGAGCGCCTCGGCGTCAAGGCCTCCGGCGGCATCCGTACCGCCGCCGACGCCCTGGCCATGGTCGAGGCCGGAGCCAACCGCCTGGGCCTGTCCGCCAGCGCCGCCGTCCTGGAGCGGCTGGCGGACTGAAAGGAACCGTGCGTCGTCGCACGTCACCGCACCTCACGGACGGGCCCGGCATAGCAGCCGGGCCCGTCGTCGTCCCCTTCGGTATGCAGCAGGAAGGATCGCCTCAACTTGCCAAGTTTCGGGTCTCCGAAACTATACTCGGCTCTATGAGAACCATCCCCAGTATGAGTCGCCGCAGCGCCGCGGCGCTTGCCTGCCTCGCCCTGTCCGCTCCCGCCCTGGCTGCCTGTGGTCACAGCTCGACCTCGGCCGACGCCGCGGGAACGGTCAAGGCGGTCGCCTCCACGACGCAGATCTGCGACTACATCACCCAGCTCGCCAGCGGCGACGCCTCCAGTGATCTCTCCTTCGACCGCACCGGCGCGGACGGCAAGACCCAGCACTTCGGAGCCGACGCAGCCAAGGCCAAGTCCCACCTCACGCTCACCTGCCTGCTGGCCCCCAACGCCTCAGCGCATGAGCACGACATGACCACGGCCCAGTCCAAGGCCTTGTCCGAGGCGGATCTCTTCTTCATCTCCGGCGTCGACCTGGAGCACTTCCTGGACTCCGCCGTCGACTCCACCGGCTTCAAGGGCACCATGGTGGTGACCTCCGGGGTCGCCGGGGCTGCCGACGTCGATGACCTGGCCGCCCAGAAGAAGAAGGAGGAGGCCAAGCCCTACAAGGTCGACCGGGGTAGCGCCAAGGTCGAGGTCGCCAAGTGGCCCTTCCCGCCGGAGGAGGGTGAGAGCGAGCCCGAGTTCCGCTTCGACCCGCACGTGTGGACCTCACCGAAGAACGCGATCGTCCAGGTCACCAACATCGGTGCCGCCCTGGAGAAGGCCGCCCCCGACCAGGCCGGTGTCTTCCGCAGCCACGTGGACGCCTACGTCGCCAAGCTCAAGAAGCTCGACGAGTGGGCCGCCGGCTCCCTCAACTCGGTACCCCAGGACAAGCGGGTCCTGTTCACCAGCCACGACGCCTTCGGCTACTTCAGCAAGGAGTTCGGCGTGAAGTTCGAGGGTGCCGCCCTGTCGGACTTCAACGCCCAGCAGGACGCCACCGCCGACAAGATCCAGCAGACCGCGGACAAGGTCAAGTCCTCCGGGGCCGTGGCCATCTTCGCTGAGAACTCCAACAACCCCAAGTCCATCCAGAAGGTCGCTGAGGTCGCCGGAGTCAAGGCGGTCATCGGTGATGAGGCCCTCTACGGCGACTCCCTGGGGACCCCCGGATCCGACGGCGAGACCTACATCGGCTCCATCCTCCACAACGTCTCCAACCTCACCAAGGCCTGGGGCGGCACGGTCACCGAGATTCCTGCCGACCTCGCCCAGTGGAGCCCCAAGGCCTCCGACGTCAAGTGAGGAACCGTATGACAGACCCCCGTGATCGCACTCCCGCGATGACCTCCCCAACCACCCGGACCGCTGCTGCCGAACCGGTCGTCACTCTGGAGGACGCCTCCTTCTCCTACGGCTCCTCCACCGTGCTCACCGGTGTTACCGGTCGGGTCCCGGCCGGGCAGGCCCTCGCCCTCGTGGGCCCCAACGGCTCGGGCAAGACGACACTCATGCGGGCACTGCTCGGCATGGTGACCGTCAGCCGGGGCCGGGTGCGTGTCAACGGGGCGGCACCGGGCAGAGCGCCACGGGGGTCCGTCGGATACGTTCCTCAGCTCAGCGACCTCGACCCCACCTTCCCCGTCACCGTGCGGGAGGTGGTCCAGATGGGCATGTACTCCCAGCTCGGCATCCTGCGGCGCCCCGGCGCCGAGGCCCGTCGTCGGGCGCTGGAGGCCCTTGACAGCGTGGGTCTGGCCGACCGCGCCGACAGGCGCTTCGGCACCCTGTCCGGCGGCCAGCAGCAGCGCGTCCTCGTGGCGCGCTGCGTGGCCGCCCGGCCCCGCCTCATCCTCCTCGATGAGCCCTTCAACGGCCTGGACCAGCCCAACCGGGACGCCCTGCTGTCCATCATCACTGACCTCAAGGACCAGGGCATCTCCCTGGTCATCTCCACCCACGACCTCGTTCTGGCCCAGGAGACCTGCGAGCAGGCGGCCCTCCTGGCCGGACGGCAGATCGCCTTCGGCCCGCGCGACGAGGTGCTCGTGGCCCGCTACATCGACGAGGCCTACGGCGGCCACGGCACCACCCGGCTGCTGGGGCTCCGTTCCGGCGCGGGCACGCAGGAGCCGTCATGAGTGAGGCGATGACGCTCTTCAGCCAGGCCCTCGAGCAGCTGCGCCTGGCGGCCCTCAACATCCCCGGGCTCACCGAGCTGGCGACGTACCCCTTCCTCTTCCGCCCCCTGGTGATGGTGGTGCTTCTGGGCGTCGTCGCCGGCGTCATCGGTGTCATCGTCAACCTGCGCAGCGCCGAGTTCAGCGCCGAGGCCATGGTCCACGCCGTCTTCCCCGGGATCGTCGCCGGCGCCGTCTACTGGGGGATCGACGCGATCATCCCGGCGGCCTCCGTTGTCGCCGTCGCCGCGGCCGTGGTGCTGACCATCGTCTCGCACCGTTCGCATCGGGGGGAGGCCTCCGAGGCCGGCACCGCCGTCGTCCTCACCAGCTTCTTCTCCGTCGGGCTCATCCTGTCCCTGGCCAAGGGCGACATGTCCGGCCAGCTCGAGGCCCTCATGTTCGGCCGCCTCCTGGAGGTCACTGATGCGCGCCTCGCCCAGGCGCTCATCGTGTGCGCCGTCGCACTGCTGCTCATTGCGGCGACCTGGAAGGAACAGGTGGCCTACGCCTTCGACCGCACCGGCGCCCGCGCCTCCGGGCTGAGGCTGCTCGCACTCGACCTGGTCCTCAACACCGCCATCGCTGCCGCGGTCGTCTCCGCCTCGACGGCGGTGGGGATCCTTCTGGTCATCGGCTACCTCGTCATCCCCGGTGCGACGGCGCGCGTTCTTGCCTCCCGGGTACGCACCATGGTCCTGGTCGCCATCGCCGTGGGTGTGGGCGGGGGATACCTGGGCATGCTGCTCATGGCCCTACCCGAGCCCTCTGACAAGCCGATCTCACCGCAGGCCACCGTGGCCCTGGTGATGACCAGCATCCTCCTGATCGCCGTCGGCGTCTCAACCGCGCGCGAAAGGCTGCGCGGGCCGGCTCGGCGGGCCGGCTCGGTGCAGTCCGCGGCAGCTGCGTCGACCTCGACGACGGTAGGTGCGAAGGCCAGTGCCGATCCCACCGGGGGACCGGAGGACTCGGCGAGAGGCGTGACCCCGACGGCCAAGAGGAGCCGGGTATGAGAATCGGGTTTGACATCCTCCTGCTGCCCATCGTCGAGGTCCTTCTCATGGGGCTCCTGGCCGGGCTCGTGGGGGCGCTCGCGCTGGTCCATCGCCGGATCTTCTTCACCGAGTCACTCACTCACGCGACCTTCCCCGGAGCGATCGTCGGCGTGGTCACCGCCGCCTGGTTCTCGCGGGCGGTTCTCGGCCAGCGCGCCGACTTCACCCTCCTGTCCGCGCTGGTGCTGGTGGGAGCCGCCTTCATGTGCCTGCCGATGATCTGGCTCATGCGGCGACTGTCCCAGGTTCCCGGGATCTCCTCGCAGTCGGCCGCCGGCGTTGTCCTCACCTTCGGATTCGCCCTGGGCTACTTCCTCAACAAGTGGTTCGCCCCGCTGCCGATCAAGGTGGACTCCTTCCTGGCCGGTTCCGTGCTCAACGTCAATCGCGTCGATGTCATTGCCGTCGGCACCGTCCTGGCGCTGACGGTCCTCGTGCTCGCGGTGGCCGGGCGGTTCCTCACCTTCTACAGCTTCGACCCGCTGGGATACCGCGCCAGCGGTCTGAAGCCCGCCTGGGCCGAGGGGACCGTCATGGTCATGATTACCCTGACCATCGTGATGCTCGTTCCCGCCGTCGGCACGATTCTGCCCATCGCGCTCATCGCTGCGCCCGCGGCCGCGCTGGCGCCGTGGACGCGCACCATGAGCCGGCTGCTGATCGGCGCCCCGATTCTCGGTGCGGTGACGTCCCTGGCCGGGCTGTTGATCGCAGTGCAGCTGAACCTGTCCGCAGGCGGAGTCATCGCCGTGGCCTGTGGAGTGGTCTACCTGGTCTCAGCCCTGCTCCACTGGGCTGCGACGCGCGGTGCCTGGGTGCGAGTGCCGCTGCTACGCCGGGGCTGAGCCCGCGCCGATCCTGCGCGGGCGCTCCCGGCGACGCCGGAGCCAGGCCTGCAATGGGGGTTGTTCAGGCAGCGATCCCCAGAATGCCGCGCAGGTCGGCCTTGATGGCCTCCAGGCGCTCAGCGGCCGCCTCGCGCACCTGCGCCACCGGAGGGTCATTCGTCGGCAGAATCACTTCGCAGTAGCACTTGAGCTTGGGCTCGGTTCCCGAGGGGCGCACGACCACTCGGTCATCCGAGGCCGTCACCCACACCAGGCCGTTCGTGGGGGGAAGGGTACCGCCGTTGCCGTCCGAGACGCCGTCGAGCAGATCCACGGTCGTGGTGACCGGGGAACCGGCGAGCTTGGCCGGCGCCCCGCCCGAACGCAGACGCTCCATGGTGCTGGTGATGATCTCGAGGTCCTCGACCCGCATGCTCAACGGGCTCGTGGCGTGCAGACCGTGGTCACGCGCGAGGCGATTGAGCAGATCCTGCAGGGTCCGGCCCTGCTGCCTGAGCACGGAGGTCAGCACCGCCAGCCGCACCGAGGCGGAGATGCCGTCCTTGTCCCGCACCGCGGCGGGATCGACGCAGTAGCCCAGGGCCTCCTCGTAGCCGAAGACCAGGCCCGGCTCCCGGCTGATCCACTTGAAGCCCGTCAGCGTGCGGCGGAAGCCCAAGCCGTGGGACTGGGCGATCCGGCGCAGCAGGCGGGAGGAGACCACGGAGCAGGCCAGGACCCCGTTGCCCGCGAAGGCAGCCAGCTCGGCGGCCTGCTCACCCAGGAGCGCGCCGACCTCATCGCCCGTCAGCTGACGCCAGCCGCCGGGAGCGTCCTCGTCCGGGATGGCGGCGGAGCAACGATCCGCATCGGGATCGTTGGCGATCACCAGGTCCGCCTCAACCTGCCGGGCCTTGTCCAGCGCCAGGTCCAGCGCCCCGGGCTCCTCCGGGTTGGGGAAGGCGACCGTCGGGAAGTCCGGATCCGGCTCGAACTGCTCAGCCACCTCGACGACGTCGGTGAACCCGGCTCGCGCGAGCACCTCACGGCAGGTGGCCCCACCCACGCCGTGCATCGCCGTCAACACGATCTTCACCGGGGCGGGGGCCGTCATCCGAGCCGCCTGAGCGGCCCGCTCGATGTACTCCTCCCGGATCTCCGGGTCGACCGTCTCCCAGCCCGACTGCGGGCGGGGTACGGAGCTGACCGGGCCGACGGCGTCGATCGCCGCAGCGATCTGGCTGTCATAGGGGGGAACGATCTGGGCCCCCTGACCTGAGTCGGTCACGGCCCGCCCGCCCAGGTAGACCTTGTAGCCGTTGTCCTGCGGAGGGTTGTGCGAGGCCGTCACCATGACGCCGGCGTCGGCCTCCAGGCGCCGCAGCGCGAAGGCGAGTACCGGGGTCGGGCAGTGCGACTCGAAGAGAATGGCCCGACCGCCCGCACCGGTGACGACCGCGGCCGTATCGAGGGCGAACTGCTCGGAGTTGTGGCGGGCGTCGTAACCGATGACGACGCTGAAGCCCTCACCGAGACGGTCCTTGAGGTAAGCGGACAACCCCGCCGCGGCGCGGATGACGACGACCCGGTTCATCCGGTTGGGGCCCCCGCCCAGGCGGCCTCGCAGGCCGGCCGTGCCGAAGGCGAGGGTGCCGCTGAAGGCGTCGCTGAGTGCCCTGCGAGCCGCCTGGGCCTGCTCGCCATGAGAACGGGCGGCGCTCAGCAGCTCAGTGAGCTCGGCGCGGGTGACGGGGTCCGGATCGTCCTGGATCCACGCGTCCACGGCAACGTCGTCGTACACATCTTCAGGGCCTCGGGTCATATCTGTGACGGTACCGCGCGATAACTTCTGGAAACGCTCACAATGACGCTCCTCACTGGTGTTTCCAAACACAAGGAGAATTCAGTCACCAGGGTGACGGAGAGCCCTTGAAGATAAGATGTCTTGAATTAAATTGGCGGTATAATTCGGGTTTGTTTTGAGAGTTCTGAGAGATGAGATGCTGGTGAGAAAGGTGTGGGTGGCGGGGATGAATTTCTGGGACTTTTGTCCCTCACGTGTCCTCTTCTTCTGCGCACTGAATACGTCGCCGTCTCGGCGGGATTAGGGGATCATGACTGCATGAGTTCACGTCAGTCCTACCGCAAGGGACCAGTGGTGCTGCGCGGCACCCAGATCCCCACCCAGACCACCGACGCGCGACTGCTGAGCAGTGACGCCGACGCCGACTGGCTCCACGCCGACCCGTGGCGGGTCATGCGCATCCAGGCGGAGTTCGTCGAGGGCTTCGGGGCCCTGGCGGAGCTGGGGCCGGCCATCAGCGTCTTCGGGTCGGCCCGCACCAAGCCCGAGGATCCCACCTACCGGGTGGCCATGGAGGTGGGGGCGGGGCTGGCGCGCGCCGGCTACGCCGTCATCACCGGAGGCGGCCCGGGCATGATGGAGGCCGCCAACCGCGGCTGCCACGAGGCCGGCGGCACCTCAGTGGGGCTGGGTATCGAGCTGCCCCACGAGCAGGGCATGAACGAGTACGTCGACCTCGGGGTCAACTTCCGCTACTTCTTCGCCCGCAAGACCATGTTCGTCAAGTACTCCGACGGATTCGTCGTTATGCCCGGCGGAATGGGGACCCTCGACGAGCTCTTCGAGGCGCTCACCCTGGTCCAGACTCAGAAGATCTCCTCCTTCCCCATCGTCCTGGTGGACAGCGGCTACTGGGGTGGGCTGCTGGAGTGGCTGCGCACCTCGATGATCGAGCGCGGCATGATCGCTGCGAGCGACCCCGACCTGCTGCACGTCGTCGATGACGCTGAGGCGGCCGTGGACTACGTGGTCAGTGCGGCCCGCAGGCTGCGCGACGGCCGGGCAGGGGCGTGAATCGCGTCATGGCGGGCCCGTCCTCGAACGTTGCACCTTGAATGTCGTAGAATATGACAGGTCGCGCGGCGATGTGCCCGCGCAGCACTGACGAAAGGTGAGCACATGGCTGCCATGAAGCCCCGGACCGGAGACGGCCCCCTCGAAGTCGTCAAGGAAGGCCGCGCCATCATCATGCGGGTTCCGCTTGAGGGTGGTGGTCGACTCGTCCTCGAGATCACGGCCGATGAGGTCAAGGCACTCGGAGAGGCCCTGGCCAACGCCAAGATCTGAATGATCCTGGCGCCCGGGGGCAGCCGGGTACCACTGGGACCTCGGCGTCGAGGAGCCGGTGGCCGAGTCATCCAGCCTCGCGAGAGAGGGCCGGACCCAATGCGGGTCCGGCCCTCTTCGTCGTTCCGGCCGGTTGGGCGGTGAACAGTCAGGTCTGGCGCACGGAGACGAGCAGGCCGTCTCCGACGGGCAGCAGCGTGGTCAGCAGCGCGCGGGAGGCCCGCAGCGCCTTGCCGAGCTCGCGGGCTGCCACGGTGGTGACGTCGCGGCGGGCCGGGTCGGCCACGTGGTCGTTCCACAGGGCCCGGGTGACGGCCAGGACTCCGCCGGGGCGCAGCATCCGCAGGGCGTTGGAGGCCAGGAGGATCGCCTCCTCCGGGGCGACGTCGAGCACCACCATGTCGTAGGAGCGGGCCGCCATCCGGGGCATGACGTCCGAGGCCCGCCCCTGGATGATGCGAGTGCGTGAGGAGGGATAGCCGGCCCCGTCGAAGGCGCGACGCGCCTCGCGCTGGAGCTCGGGCTCGACATCGATCGTGGTGAGGACCCCGTCAGTGCCCATGCCGCCCAGCAGCCACAGGCCCGAGACACCGGTGCCGGTGCCGACTTCGGCCACGGACTTGGCTCCCACTGAGGCGGCCAGCATCCGCAGCGCGGCTCCGGTCCCCGAGGACACCGGGGTGATGCCGAGCTCGAGCCCGCGTATGCGGGCCTGGGCGGTGGCCTCGTCCTCCGCGGTGAAGTCCTCCGTGTAGGACCAGCTCAGCGTCTTGTCCGCACTCACTGTGAGCCTTTCTTCTGCTGCGGGGTGCCAGGCGCACCCCTCAAGCCACATTGTTCCAGGTGTTCGGCCCGATAGGCGGAAGGGCGCTCGCCCGGGTGAGTCCGCCGGTAGGCGAACCGAGGCGGATTCGGACCGGTGGGACTCCCTATACTGAGCGGCGTGTTCGGCATCAACGGATCTGAGTTCCTCGTCATCATCCTGGTGGCGGTGATCGTGGTGGGGCCGCAGCGCTTGCCCGAGTACACCCGCAAGCTCACGCAGATGGTGCGTCAGCTCCGGGTGTTCCTGGACAACGCGCGCAGCCAGATCGCTGAGGAGGTCGGCCCCGAGATGGCCGACCTGGACCTGTCCAGCCTCGATCCGCGCCAGTACGACCCGCGCAAGATCGTGCGTGACGCCCTGGGGGAGGACATCGACGCCATCCGCGAGGATCTCGCCCACCCCTTCCGCTCCGTCGGCTCAGCCGCCAAAGAGATGTCCGACGACGCCGCACAGGCTGTCAACGACGTGGTCAAGAAGGATCGGGCCACGTCGCTGAGCAAGCAGATCGAGGCCAAGCGTGACGAGCGGCTGGCCGAGAAGGATGCCGAGAAGGCTGAGAGCAGCGGGAGCACCGAGGGCTCCGAGAATTCCGAGAGCACTGAGGGTGTCGAGAACGCTGAGAGCCCGCAGAGCGCTGAGCAGGCAGCTGCCGCTCCGCCGCGGGGAGTGCTCCAGCAGGCGGACGACGTCGAGGATGACGCCGAGGCCGAGACTGAGGCTGGGTCAGTCGAGTCGGTCGAGTTGGTCGAGTCGGCCGACGGGGCTGACGAGACTGAGCCGGAGAAGACAGAGCCCGAGCAGTCCGGGGAGGCCGAGGACACGGAGGGCACTGAGCAGCCGGAGCAGTCCGAGCGTCCGGCCGAGCCGGAGCCGGTGGAGGTCCCGACAAGCCTGGTCGAGCCGCAGGCCGCTGCCTCCGGCGAGGATGCAGGGGACGCCACCGCGGCGGGTGATGACTCCCGTACCCGCGTGCGTCCTCTGTCCCCGCGTGACATCGTGCGCGCCGCCAACGCCGCTGCCCGCACCCGCGCCGAGGCTGCGCGCATCGCCGTCGACTTCTGACCCGTACGAGCTCCGCCCCATCGAGCCGGGCGAAAGAGCCGTCGGGCGATGTGACCAATGCCGGACTCGGTAAGAGAGCCGGCGGGACCGGCATCAGGCCGGGGTGACCCCCAGGCTCTTGCCGGCCAGGCCGCGAGAGCGGTGAGTCAGGCGCTGGGCCACGGCGGACAGCTCCAGGGCCGCGGGGGCGTCGGCGGCCGGCTTGCCGTCCTCGGCCACGGTGGCCGGCAGACCGGTGTCAGAGCCCTCGCGCAGACGGATGTCCAGCGGCAGCTGGGCCAGCAGCGGCACCTCGTAGCCGAGGGTCTCGCTCAAGGAGGCGCTGACGATCTCGCCCCCGCCGGAGCCGAAGATCTCCAGGCGTGAGCCGTCGGGCTGGGGCATGTAGGACATGTTCTCGATGACGCCCACCACCTTCTGGTGCGTCTGGGTGGCGATGAGGCCGGTGCGCTCTGCGACCTCGGCGGCGGCCGTCTGCGGGGTGGTGACCACGAGAATCTCGGCGTTCGGGAGCAGCTGGGCCACGGAGATCGTCACGTCGCCGGTGCCGGGCGGCAGGTCCAGCAGCAGGACGTCCAGGTCGCCCCAGAACACATCGGACAGGAACTGCTGGACGGCGCGGTGCAGCATGGGGCCGCGCCACACAACCGGCTGCTTGTCCTCAACGAACATGCCGATGGAGATGACCTTCACCCCGTGGGCCACCGGCGGCACGATCATGCCGTCGAGCTGGGTGGGCACCCGGTCCACCCCCAGCATGCGGGGGATGGAGAAGCCGTAGATGTCGGCGTCTACCACGCCCACGCTCAGGCCCTGGGCGGCCATGGCGGCGGCCAGGTTCGCAGTCACCGAGGACTTGCCGACCCCTCCCTTGCCGGAGGTGACGGCGTAGACCCGGGTGAGGTTGCCCGGCTGAGTGAAGGGAACCACCGGTTCGGCGGCCCCTCCGCGCAGGCGGCGCCGCAGCTCGGCCTTCTGCTCGTCGTTCATGACGCCCAGGCTCACCTGCACCTCGGTGACACCCTCGACGGTGCTGACCTCGCGTCGGGTGTCGGCGGTGATCGTGTCCTTCAAGGGGCACCCGGCCACGGTCAGGAGCACCTCGACGCTGACCACGCCGTCCTCGGCGATGTCAACGGTGGAGACCATTCCCAGGTCGGTGATGGGGCGGTGCAGCTCGGGGTCGATGACCCTGGCCAGCGCCTCCATGACGGCGTCATGAGTCGGTTGCGTCATGGGCCCATCCTAGGGGTGCCGTCGAGCGCCACGACAGGTGGCGAGTCCCACGTGAGGGCCGGGTGCTCCCTCACTGGGCGGTGCGCTGTCCAGGAGTGGTGCTGGGCTCGTCGTCGCCGCTGTCCTGGAACTCGGCGATCTCCTCACGGGTGAGGCGCTCCTCGGCGAGGATCTCGCTGAGCATGTCGCGAAGTTCGCTGCGCACGAAGTCGCGGGTGGCGACGTCGTTCATGGCCAGGCGCAGGGCGGCGATCTCCCGGGTGAGGAACTCGGTGTCCTCCAGGTTGCGCTGGGCGCGCTGGCGGTCCTGCTCGGCGGTGACGCGGTCGCGGTCGTCCTGTCGGTTCTGGGCCAGCATGATGAGGGGGGCCGAGTAGGAGGCCTGGGTGGAGAAGGCCAGGTTGAGCAGGATGAAGGGGTAGGGGTCCCAGGCCTGCTGCATCTTGGCCAGGATGAGGTTCGCCACGATCCACACAGCGACGAAGATCGTCATGTAGAGCACGAACTTGGGCGAGCCCATGAAGCGGGCGGTGGCCTCGGCGAAGCGGCCGAAGCCGTCCGAGCGCGAGGCGTGGGCCGGATGCGTCCTGCGCAGCCACCGCAGGCGACTGTCGGGCAAGGGCTGGTCGAGCTGGTCAGGCATTGGCACCCCTCTCGATCGTCTCGTCGGTGACGGCCTCGTCGGCCACGCGCCAGTCGTCGGGCATGAGGTGGTCCAGGACGTCGTCGACACTGACGGCGCCCAGCAGGCGTCCGGCGTCGTCGAGGACCGGCAGGGCCGTCAGGTTGTAGGTGGCCAGCAGGCGGGTGACGGTACCGATGGAGTCCTCGGGGCGCACGGAGTCGACGTCGGTGTCCACGATGGAACCGACCATGCGCTGAGGGCGCTCGCGCAGGGCCCGCTGGAAGTGGATCATGCCCACGAACTTGCCGGTGGGGGACTCCAGGGGCGGGCGGCACACGAAGCCGACGGCGGCCAGGGCGGGAGGGATCTCGGCCTTGCGGGACTGGGCCAGGAAGGTCGCCACTGTTGACTCGGGGGGCAGGATGATCGGCTCGGTGGTCATCAGGCCGCCGGCGGTGTACTCGTCGTAGGCCATGAGGCGGCGCACGTCCTCGGCCTCCTCGGGCTCCATGAGGCCCAGCAGCTCGGCGGCCTTGAGCTGGGGGAGGTCGGCGACCAGGTCGGCGGCGTCGTCGGGCTGCATGGCGTCCAGGACGTGGGCGGCGCGCCCTGCCTCCAGGCGGGACAGGAGGGCGACGGCGTCCTCGTTGCCGAGCTCCTCCAGGACGTCGGCCAGGCGCTCATCGGTCAGCTCGGCGGCCACGCGCATCTGGCTGTCCTGGGGTAGATCGCGCATGACGTCGGCCAGGTCGGCCGCCTTGAGGTCCTCCAGGGTGGCCAGCAGTGCGGTGGCGCCCTGCTGGTCGGCGCTGGCGGCCAGGCCGCTGACCTCGTCGGGGCGCACCGTGAAGGTCTCCCCGCGCCGCAGGCCCAGGGGACCCGAGGAGGCACGCTGGACGAACAGGCGGGTCACCTTCCAGTCCATGCCGCGGTCGCGCTCGATGGCCACGTCGCGCACCGTGACGTTCCCCGAGCCGTCGCGCATGGTGACCACCCGGTCCAGCAGCTCGCCGACGACCAGGGTCTCAACGTGGCGCTGGGTGAAGCGGCGGATGTTCATCAGGCCCGTGGTGATGACGGCCCCGGGCTCGATGGCGGTGATCCTCGACAGGGGCAGGAAGACACGGCGCCGGCTGGAGACCTCGATGACGAAGCCGACGGCCCTGGGTTCTCCGCGCATCTGCAGCAGGACGACGACGTCATGGACCTTGCCCACCTCATCGCCCAAGGGGTCGAAGACGGAGGTACCGATGAGGCGGGCCACAAAGACCCTGCTGGTCGTGCGCGTCCTGGTGTTCTCCACAAGCCAAGCCTATGCGCCTGAGGCGTGATTGCCTGCCGATGGGCCCGTACCGCGTGCCCGCGCGTGCGACGATAGCCCCCATGAACGCCAATCCGAGCCCGTTGTCCTCCCTGACCTCGTCCAGTGGTGGTGTCATGCCCCAGGGGGAGGAGGTGGCCTCCTTCGCGACCTACCCCGAGGCGCAGAGGGCGGTCGACGCTCTGTCGGACCAGGGCTTCCCGGTGCAGCACCTGGCGATCATCGGAACCGACCTGCGTCAGGTTGAGCGCATCACCGGGCGTATGAGCTGGGGGAGGGCGGCGATGTCGGGGGCTCTCAACGGCCTGTGGATCGGGGTGTTCTTCGGCATCATCATGTCGGTGGCCGGCAGCAGTGGTCCCAGGCTCAACTTCTGGGCCTGTGTCCTGCTGGGGGTGCTGTGGGGGATCGTCTTCCAGCTCTTCAGCTACGCCCTGACCCGGGGGCGGCGCGACTTCACCTCCATCAGTCAGGTCGTGGCCTCGCGCTACTCGATCCTCGCCGCCCGGGAGATTCACGAGGCCAGCCAGGCTCTGGCCGACGTCCCGGGCAACCTCGCGCGTGGGGCGGGCGCGCTGCGGCGCTCCCAGGAGCGGCGTCGTGCGCGACAGGAGGCCCCCGGGCCCACCGCCTTCGGCTCGCGCCCCGACGAGCAGCCCCGCTTCGGGGTGCGCCTGCCGCAGCCCGGCAGTGACGCTCCTGAGCGGACCCCCACCGCCTCGGCCGGCTCCGCCTCCGGCGCCCCGTCCGTTGCTGAGGACTACGACCCCTTCCTGCGCCCCTCGCGATCGGAGGGTCGCAAGGAGCCGGGGGCCCCGGCGTCGTCGCAGGAGTCCGACGATGAGACCGGCTCCGGTGACAAGGGCTGAGCGGCACTGAGGGACGAGGGAGCGCGACAATGAGCATTCCGGTGGGGCTGTCGACCGCCTGTGTGGTTCCCGGCAGTGTTCCCGACACCTTCGCCATCGCCCAGGAGCTGGGCTACGACGGCGTCGAGATCATGGTCTGGAGTGAGAAGGCATCCCAGGACGCCACCCGGCTGGCGGCCCTGGTGGAGAAGCACGACCAGCCGGTGCTGGCGGTCCATGCCCCCACGCTGCTGGTGACCCGTGGGGTCTTCGGCGCCGATCCGTGGGACAAGGTGGACCGCTCCATCGAGCTGGCCCACTACCTCGAGGCGCCCACGGTGGTGCTGCACCCGCCCTTCTTCTGGCAGACCCGCTACGCGCGCTCCTTCATCGCCGGGGTCGCGCAGCGCGAGGCGACCACGGGCATCCACCTGGCGGTGGAGAACATGTTCACCTGGCGGCCACGCCACGCCCACTCCACGCGCGACTTCCAGGCCTACTCGCCCACCTGGGATCCGGTGGGGCAGGGCTACAAGTCAGTGACGCTGGATATCTCCCACGCCGCCACCTCCGGCTCCGACGCCCTGGCCATGGCCCGGGCGCTGGGGCCCACGCTGCGTCACCTGCACCTGACCGACGGCGTGCCCGGGCCCCTGGACGACCATCTGCTGCCCGGGCAGGGCAACCAGGACTGCGCCGGGGTCCTCAAGCACCTGGTGGCCACCGGCTTCGAGGCCGGTGGGGGACAGGTCGTCGTCGAGGTGACCACCCGGTCCATGACGGCCGCCCAGCGTCTCGAGGGCCTCGCCAGCGCGCTGGCCTTCGCCCGTGAGCACCTGGAGGGTGGGGAGCCGGCTCACATTCCCGAGCCGACCCGCAAACGCTACCGCCGTTCCTGACCCGGCCTAGCAGTGGGCGGCCTCGTGCTCGAGGTGCGAGACGGGCTCGAGCTGGAGGGTCGCGTGCTGGATTCTGACCGGGAAGTGCTCGGCCACGCAGTTCTGGAGCCGGTCGAGGATCTCCTCGGTGTGACCGTCGCGCAGGCACTCGTCGCGCACGACGACGTGCGCGGTCAGCACCGGCATGCCCGAGGCGACGGTCCAGGCATGCAGGTCGTGGACCTCCTCGACGTGGTCGATGCCGAGCATGTGCGAGCGCACCTGCGCCAGGTCCAGCTCCCGGGGAGTGAAGTCCATGAGCACGGCCAGGGCCGAGCGCAGCAGCGTCGCCGCCCGGGGCAGGATGAGGACGGCGATGAGCAGGGAGGCCACGGCGTCGGCCCGGGTCCAGCCGGTGCGGGCCACGACGGCGGCAGCGATGATGACGCCCACTGATCCCAGGGCGTCATTGAGGACCTCCAGCAGGGCGGCCCTCATGTTGAGGTTCTCGCCGTGTCCGTCATGCCCCCGGCCGCCGGAGAGGACGAGTAGCGCGATGACGTTGGCGGCCAGGCCGATGACACCCATGACGAGCATGCCCGAGGCCTCGACCTGCGGTGCTACGAGCAGGTTGTGAACCGCCTTGAAGGCCACGAAGAGCCCGACGACGGCGAGCATGCCCGCCTGGAGCGCGGCCCCGATGACCTCGGCGCGACGCATGCCCCAGGTGGAGCGGTCCGTGGCCGGACGCGTGGACAGCTGGGCGGCCGTCAGGGCCATGGCCAGGCCGGCGACGTCGGTGAGCATGTGCCCGGCGTCGGCCAGCAGCGCCAGCGATCCGGTGACAAGGGCGGTGACGATCTCGGCCACCAGGACCGTGGCCGACAGGCACAGGGCGACCAGGAGCCGACCGCGTGAGGCCCTGGCGCCGTGGTTGTGCGAGTGACCGTGGGAGTGGTGGTGGGAATGGGTGTCGGGCTCGTGGCCGGCTGGGGTGCTCACTGCGGCTCCTTGCTCCGGCTTGCTCCGTCCGCGGAGATGATGGCGGCCAAGGACTCGGCAGCGGCCAGGACCTGCTCGATGGCCTCGGGATTCTCGATCCGGCTGACGTTGGCCCGTCCGTGGGAGTGGCTGGAGATGAGACCGGCGCTGCGCAGGATCGCCAGGTGCTGGGAGACGGTCGACTGGGCCAGGCCCAGGTGCTCGGTCAGCTCCACCACCCGGTGCTCGCCGCCGTGGAGGTGGCGCAGGATCGCCAGGCGGGTGGCGTCCCCCAGGACGTCGAGCAGGGAGGCCACGGTGGAGGCCTCGCGCACAGCGCCGTGGTCCTGGGGGCGGTCCTCGGGCAGCAGCCCATGTTTCATCGTCATACGGCGATGCTATCTACAAACAACGATGAGCGGCAAGGTAGGTGACCGAGCAGTCAGTCAGTCGGCAGTCAGTCGGCGATGAGCCCGCTCACCCAGGCCTCGACCTCCTCCACGGTGCGGGGCACGTCCTGAGTGAGGCGCTCCACGCTGCCGTCCTCGCGCACCACGACGTCGTCCTCGATGCGCACGCCCGTGCCACGCATCTCGGCGGGCACCAGCAGGTCGTCCTCGCGGAAGTACAGTCCCGGCTCGATGGTGAAGCACATGCCCGGCTTGAGTTCGGCCTCCATGTACATCTCGCGGCGCGCCTGGGCGCAGTCGTGGACATCCAGGCCCAGGTGGTGGCTGGTGCCGTGCACCATCCAGCGCCGGTGGTACTGGCCCTCGGGGGCCAGGGAGTCGGCGGCGCTGACGCCCTCGGGCAGCATCCCCCACTCCTCCAGGCGGGCGGCGATCACCTCCATGGCGGCGGCATGGACGTCCTTGAAGCGGCAGCCCGGCGTGCCCGCACGGGCGAAGGCGGCGTCGGCGGCGTCGAGAACCGCCTGGTAGATCCGGCGCTGAGCCTCGGTGAAGCGACCATCGACCGGGATCGTGCGAGTGACGTCAGCGGTGTAGAGGGAGTCGACCTCGACACCGGCGTCCACCAGGACCAGCTGGCCGGGCTCGACGGCGCCGTCATTGTTGATCCAGTGCAGGGTGTTGGCGTGGTTGCCGGCCGCGGCGATCGTGTCATAGCCCAGGCCGTTGCCCTCCTCGCGGGCCTTGGCCCCGAAGGCCCCCTCCAGGACCCGCTCACCGCGCCAGTGGCCACGGGCCCGGGGGATGGAGCGGATGAGGTCGTCGAAGCCGGCCTTGGTGGCGGTGACGGCGGCACGCAGCTGGTCGATCTCCCAGGGGTCCTTGACCAGGCGCAGCTCGCTGGCGGCCTCGGCCAGACCGGCGTCCACCTCCGTGGCGCCCTGGCCGGTCTGCAGCCCGACCTTCTCCCGCGTGGTGGTCACCAGAGCGGTGACGGACTCATCGGCCTCGGCGACGACGCGCAGCTGCACCGCGTCGGGACCGGCATCCTTGGCCAGCGCGTCGGGCAGTGAGTCGATGTGGGCGCAGCGCATGCCGGTGGAGGCCTCGACCTCCTCCAGGGAGGGCCGCACCCCCACCCACAGCTCGCCGTAGCGGGGGTCGCCGTAGAACTCCTGGCTGGATCGCGAGGCCCGGGGCCGGAAGTAGAGGACTGCCTCATGCGTCGGGGCGACGTCGTCGGTGTCATCGGAGCCGTCCGGGGAACCGGCGTCCTGACTCGGCTCGGTGAGGGGGTCCAGGACGAGCACGGCATCCGGCTCGAAGTCCGTGCCGGTTCCGGCCAGGTGGGCGAAGGCGCTGTGGGGCCTGAACCGGTAGTCGCAGTCGTTGTTGCGCACCTTGAGCGCGCCCGCGGGGAGCACCAGGCGCTCGCCGGGGAAGAGCCTGCCGAGGGCCTCACGGCGGGCGGCCGCCCAGGGGGCCGCCTCGCTGCGGGAGGGCAGACCCTCGGGACGCGGGCCCCACCCCGAGCCGATGAAGTCGCGGAAGGCCTGGTTCTCGGGCTGGCGGGACCGGTTGGAGCCTCGCGCCGCCAAGGACTGGGGGGCCTCCTGCGAGGAGGCGGGGGACTCGTCGGACGGGTGGGTGTCTGCGGGAGAAGTCGATGCCATAGGGGCATCATTCCACTGTTGGGCCCCAACCGGCGCTCGGTGGGGGACTCAGGAACGCGGGGGCGGCTCAGCCCTGCTCATCTGCCGGGAAACGCACCCCCACCTGGCGGCGTGCCTCCTGCAGAACCCCGATCGCCGCCACGGAGCGGCTCAGCGGGTGCAGATCGGACTGGCGCGCGCCGGCACGCACCAGGCGGCACACCTCGGCCAGCTCGTAGGCGAGCTGGTGACCGGGCGCCTCAGCGCCGCGCTCGACCGACAGGTCCTCACCCGTGCCCGTCGCTGCCGCCGGGCCGCGCAGCTCGATGCGCCGAGGCCACTGGCAGTCGTCAATGCTCAGCACGTCATGGTCCCCGGCGAAGCTCGACTCCATTCCCGGGGAGGTCTTGGAGTGTAGGCAGACGACCTCCAGCCCGGCGTGCTCACCGCAGTCGTAGGACAGGACCACCGTGCCCCGTGCGTCCACACCGTGCTCCAGCAACGTTCCCGTAGCCGTCACCCGGTCCGGCTCGCCGAAGAGGTGAATGGCCAGGCTGACCGGGTAGATGCCCAGGTCCATGAGGGAGCCGCCGCCCAGTGCCGGGTCGAAGGCCGGCGGCAGACCGCCGGAGCGGTAGACCTCCATCCGTGAGGAGAACTGCTCCTTGGACAGCACCACCCGGTGCAGCTGCCCCAGCCGCGGCAGGTGCTCACGTAGCCGAGCCACTCCGGGCTCGAAGGCGGACAGCCACCCCTCCATGAGGAAGCGGTCGGTCGCCTGCGCCGCCTCCACCATCGCCTCGGCCTGCGAGCGCGTCAGGGCGAAGGGCTTCTCCACCACCACGTGGAAACCGGCCTCCAGAGCCGCGATCGCGTGCTGTGTATGCAGGGAGTTGGGGGAGCCCACATGGATGACGTCGATCGGGGCCTTCGAGCCCGGGCCGTGGGCGGTGAGCATCTCCTTAAGCGAGGCGTAGGCATGCGGAACTCCGTGCTCGGTGGCGAAGGCGGCGGCGCGCTCGCGGTGGGCGGAGGTGACGGCCACGATCTGGGCACCCGGCTCGCGGGCGACTGCCTCGGCGAACCAGCGGGCGATGAAACCGGCGCCGATCACCCCGAAGCGGATTGGGGTGTCGGCGGCGCGCCGCGTGGTGGACACAGTATTGCTCATACGGCTCGGCTCGCTCATGCCGTCCAGTCTTCCACGCCTCCCTGCGCGCTGCCTGCACTTACCTACACTGTCCCGGTGCGCATCGACCCCCACACCCACTCGGCCTGCTCCGACGGCACCGACTCGCCTGCCGAGCTCATGGCGAAGGCGGCCGGGGCCGGCCTCGACGTCGTCGGTCTGACCGACCACGACACGATGGCCGGCTGGCAGGAGGCGGCCCGGGCCGTCCCGTTCGCCGGCGTCGCCCTGCTGCGCGGCACCGAGATCTCCTGCGCCGCCGACGGGGTCACCCTCCACCTGCTGTCCTACCTGCACCGGGCCGACGACGCCGGGCTGGAGGCCGCCTTCGCCCGCGCCCGCCGCTCGCGCGACAGCCGGGCCCAGCGGATGGTCGAACGCCTCAGCGAGGACTACCCGGTCACCTGGGAGGACGTCCTGACCCAGTCGGCCGACTCCCACACGATCGGCCGGCCCCATATCGCCGACGCCCTCGTAGCGGCCGGCTCCTTCCCCGATCGCAACGCTGCCTTCGCCGGGCCGCTGGCCACTTCCTCGCCCTACTACGTGCACCACTGGGCGCTGGACCCGGTGGAGGCCTGCCGCCTGGTGCGCGCCGCCGGTGGGGTCCCGGTGGCGGCCCACCCGCGCGCCGCCTCCCGCCAGCGCCGCCTCGTGCCCGATGAGACCTTCGCCCAGATGGCCGAGGCCGGCCTGGCGGCCCTGGAGATGAACCATCGCGACCAGGACCCCGAGCAGCGCGAGCAGGTTCGCCTCCTGGCCCAGCGCCTGGGCCTGGGGCTGTCGGGGGCCTCGGACTACCACGGCACCGGTAAGCCCAATCGCCTGGGGGAGAACCTCATGCCGCCCGAGCTGCTGGAACAGATCCTTGACGAGGGCGCTCTCGACCTCGTCCGCCCCTGAGGGCCGACCGGCCACGGCACCCGACTCCCGCCGAGCGGCGGTGATAGAAACGCCTCATGCTGCAGTCCGTCTTCGACACCACGGTCTTCGCCACGACCTTCACCACGCTCCTGGTCATCCAGGACCCGTTGGGCGCCATCCCGATCTTCCTGTCCCTGACCTCGCGGCAGACACCCCCTGAGCGCGCCGCCTCTGCACGCCAGGCCACGGTCGTCTCCTTCGCCGTCATCGTGCTCTTCGCAGTCTTCGGACGCTACATCCTGAAGTTCCTGGGGATCTCCGTGCCCTCCCTCCAGGTGGCCGGCGGACTGCTGCTGCTCCTGGTGGCCCTGGAGCTGCTGACCGACAAGGTCGATGAGAGCCCCGATCCTGACGCCGTCACCGCCAACGCCGCCCTCGTGCCCCTGGGCACGCCTCTGCTGGCCGGGCCGGGAGCCATTGTCGCGGCGATGGTCGCCGTGGACACCACCGGAGGCGGGGTGGCCGGGTGGGTCTCCGTGACGGCCGCGATCATCGGCACGCACATCGCCATCTGGGTCTCGCTGCGCTTCTCCCTGGGGCTCAACCGGGTGCTGGGCACCTCCGGCATCCGGATTCTCACCCGGGTCATGGGGCTGCTCCTGGCGGCCATCGCCGTCCAAATCATGGCCGACGGCGTCTTCGCCTTCCTGGAGACCCGCCTCTGAGCCGGGTCCGCTCCGGAGTCGGACAGCGGCTGAGACCCACGTGAGTCTCAGCCGCTGCTTGTCAGTCCTACTCGCCGGCGGTCCCGTCAACCGGGCGGCCGCCGCGCGTGCGCTTACGGGTGCGCTTGCGCCGGGGCTTGGCCTCGCCGTCGGCGGAGCGCCGGGAGCGCTCACCGCGCTTGGAGTCCTTGGCGCCCCTGCCGCCGCGGCCCCGGCCGCGCTCCGAGCGCCCGCCCTGTCGGCCGGACTGCTTGCGCCCACGCTTGCCGGTCTCACCCAGGTCCTCGATCTCCTCGGCGTCGAGCCCCTCCAGGGTGCGCTTGTGACGGGGCAGGCGGCCGGTGACCTTCTCCGGGATCGACAGGTCGGAGAACAGGTGCTCGCTGGTGTGGTAGGTCTCCACCGGCTCCTCGATGGGCAGGCCCAGAGCCTTGGCGATGATCCGCCAGCGCGGCACGTCGTCCCAGTCCACGAAGGTGACTGCCGTGCCGGAGTTGCCGGCGCGTCCGGTGCGCCCGATGCGGTGGACGTAGATCTTCTCGTCCTCGGGGCACTGGTAGTTGATGACGTGGGTGACGTCGTCGACGTCGATGCCCCGGGCGGCCACGTCGGTCGCCACCAGCACGTCCACCTTGTTGTTGCGGAAGGCGCGCAGGGCCTGCTCGCGGGCCCCCTGGCCGAGGTCGCCGTGCAGGGCCCCGGTGGCGAAACCGCGGGCGCGCAGGTCGTCAGCCACCCGGGCCGCGGTGCGCTTGGTGCGCGCGAAGATGATGGTGCGCCCGCGTCCCTCGGCCTGGAGGATCCGGGAGACGACCTCCACCTTGTTCATTGAGTGGGTGCGGTAGACGACCTGCTGGACCGTCTGTACGGTCATGCCCTCGTCGCCCGGGTCCTGGGCGCGGATGTGGGTGGGGCGGGTCATGTAGCGGCGCGCCAGGGCGACGACGGCCCCGGGCATGGTGGCGCTGAAGAGCATCGTGTGCCGGTCGGCACGGGTGCGGGCCAGGATCTTCTCCACGTCGGGCAGGAATCCCAGGTCCAGCATCTCGTCGGCCTCGTCCAGGACGACGGTGGTGACGTGAGCCAGGTCCAGCACGCCGCGCTCCATGAGGTCGATGAGGCGGCCGGGCGTTCCCACGACGACCTCGGCTCCCCGCTCGAGGTCCTCGATCTGGGGCTCGTAGGCGCGCCCGCCGTAGACCTGGACGATGCGCACGGTGCGCTTGGCGGCAGCCGTGGACAGCTCCTCGGCGACCTGCTTGGCCAGCTCACGGGTGGGCAGGATGACCAGGGCCTGGGGGCTGCCGGAGGCGGGATCCTCGTCCCAGCCCTCCTCCCCGGGGCCCAGGGTGTCCATGAGCAGGGGGATGCCGAAGCCCAGGGTCTTGCCGGTGCCGGTCTTGGCCTGACCGATGATGTCCTGTCCCTCCAGGGCCACCGGCAGGGTGAGGGCCTGGATGGGGAAGGGGTGGGTGATGCCCTTGGCGTCCAGGGCCTCGCAGATCTCCGGCTCGACGCCGAAATCGGCGAAGGTCTTGCGGGTCAGGTCGGTCTGGTCGCCCTCGTCGGTGATGTCGGGAGTGGCCTCGTCCAGGACGGGGGCGTGGGCGCCGGCCGTCTCGATGATCCCGGACGTGCCGGCAGTGGTGCCGGCAGCGGCGTCGGCGCTCTCGATGGTGGTCTGGTCGTCTGTGGAGTTGTGGTCGGGCTCGACGGCGTCGGCCCCGTGCTGCTCGTTGCTCACGAGGTTCCTTGTCTTCTGATCGGGTTGAACCGGTCCGGCGCGGCTGTCGCTCGCGCGCACGGTCGGGTGCGCTGCGTGGGCGTTGGCGCCGTCGGATGTGGCAGCCGATCGCGAGTCATAGCTGAGTCCATCTGACGACCGGGCAACCGTGGACGCCGTCAGCGTAGCGGGAAAACATGATGATGGCCTGTCTGGATGGGGAGGTGCGCCGTCGGCGTGGTCGATGTCACGGCTGTGCTTCACGCACGGCAAGACCTGGATACGATGGTGGCCATGTCCCAGATGCCGACTCCGTCACCTCAGCCCAGCGCCTCCACCCCGATGCAGGTCGGTCCTCACGAGCTGTCCGTCGTCGGCGTCGTCGCGATCTCCCGGACGGCGGCCTGCACCCGCTACGCCAAAGATGCCGACCGGGCTCCGCGGATGACGGCCCGGGTCGACCTGCTGCGCATGAGCGCCTGGGAGGTCGCCTCCTTCGACCGGGTGGTGGAGTTGGCCGCGACCCACGGCATGGACGCCCTGGGGGCGGCCGAGCGCTTCACCGACGTGCTGGGTGACTTCGACGAGCGGCTGCGGCCACTGGACTGGGCCGAGCGCCTGCTCAAGACCTACATCACCTTCGGGCTGCTCATCGACTTCGGGATGGCACTGAGCGAGTCGTTGGAGGATCCCTTGCGCAGAGGGCTCGTCCACGAGCTCAGCCAGGACCCGATCAGCACCTACGCCATCGCCGAGCTGGAGGAGGTCATCGCGGCCGACCCACAGCTGGCCGCCCGGCTGGGGCTGTGGGGTCGGCGCGTCATCGGTGAGGAGATCGGAACCTTCCAGAGGCTCCTGGGGCAGTTCCCCGAGCTCCTCGGGCAGATGGCTCAGGAGCAGCTCCACTCGGTGCTGACCCAGGGGGCGGTCTCGCGCATGAGAGGGCTGGGCCTGAGGGTCTGACCGTCTCTCAGCACGTCCGAGCGGCTAAGATGTGAAGTGCCCAACAGTGGAGTAGTGCCCGTGTCGGTGGCGTGACAGGACCCGGGCTGCGTTGGGTAAGGTGTCCGCATCCACATCCTCATCACCCGATGTGAGAGTCGTGGCTCTCACATCCTGAAGGAGTTCCCATGAAGCGAAGCGTATGGATGGCCGCGTCCGCGGCCGTCGCCCTGTCCGTCGTCCCGGTCGGCGCGGCTGCTGCCGAGACGGACCCCGCTCCTGCCGCCGAGCAGGTGGCGCCGCAGTCCGGTGGCGCGAAGGCTGACGCTCCCCAGCCCGACACCCCTTCCCCGGCCGCTCCCAAGCCCGATGGCGACAAGCAGCGTGCCCCCGCCCCCGAGCCTGCTCCCGCCCCCGCGGAGGACGCGGGCAAGGCGGCACCTCAGGCTCCGGGTGCCAACAACGCCGCGGCGCAGCAGGAGAACAAGCCGGAGGCTCCGGCTGAGCAGTCCCAGCCGAACCAGGGCGACCAGCAGCAGGGCGATCCTGCCGGTTCCCAGGCTGCTCCCGAGCAGCAGGCCCCGGCCCCCGAGCAGTCCTCTGAGGGAGGCGCCCCTGCGGCTGCCGAGGAGAGCGCCCCCCAGGGCGCCGCGGAGGCTCCCGGTGAGCAGGCCGCGGCACCCCGCGAGCAGGCTGCCTCTGGCCAGCGGGGTACCGCCACCGCAGGTCGCTCCACCCTCGCTCAGACCGGAGCGGGAACGACCGCCGCTTGGATGGCGCTGGGCACCGGTGCGACAGGTGCCGCCATGCTCATGGCTCGCCGTAGGCTGACCTACTGACACACATCGGTCCTTGACGTTGAGGAGAGGTCTGGCCCATGGATGACCGGATGCTCGACGGGGACAGGGTGCTGTGGTTCATCGGCGGCAGTCCTGAGCGTGCTCAGGAGGCCCTTGCCGCCGGACACGCCTGGACGCCCGAGCAGCGTGCGCAGCTCGAACAGATCGCAGCATCTGCCGGATATTCCCCTCAGCAGCCTGCCGGCTACCCGCCTGCTCAGCAGCAGGTGCCCGTTCAGGAGCCCGCGCCCGTGTACGGGGCGCCTGCACAGCCCGCGGCCTTTGATGGCGTATTCGGGGGCGACGGCGCTCGTGGCGGCACTGTGGACTACGGGGCGGCTCAGCCGACTCAGCCCGCTCAGCAGCCGGCTGCGGTCGCGCCGCCCCAGCCGCAGATGGCGACACCGACGCAGCCTCAGCCGCAGGGCTACAGGCTTCAGCCGCTGCCCGCGGTGACCGAGATGGAGGCGCCGCAGAGCGATGTCTCCCAGTACCCGAGCAGTGCTCCGCGTCGCGGTTGGGTCCTCCCGGTCGTGGCGGTCAGTGTGCTCGCCATCGGGCTGGTGGGGGGTGCCCTGGGAGGACACTGGCTGTGGCCCGGCAAGAGCGCGGAGGCTCCGTCGTCTCCCGCTGCGGCGGCCCCCGCTGCCCACAAGCCTGCGACCCTTCGCGCCGGCAGTGGTTCCTTCGTCTGCTCCTCGGGCGGTACCGGAGTCTCCTGCTGGGGCGCTGACGCCCAGGCCAACACTCAGGGCGCACGTGTCTCGCCGACGGCGGTGCCCGGCCTGGAGAAGGTCAAGGTCTCTGCGCTGAGCGTGGGCAAGGGCTTCGCCGTGGCCGTGGACGACTCGGGCAAGGTCTACGCCTGGGGCGCCAACGAGGTCGGCCAGCTCGGCAAGAAGACTGATGAGGCGCTGGTGAACCAGGCCGTGGAGGTCGGCAAGCTGCCGGCCGCTCCCACCGCGCTCGTCTCTGGTTACGAGCACACCTGTGCGCTCGCCAAGGGCACGGTCTGGTGCTTCGGCTCCAACCGCTACGGACAGGTCAACGGCACTGTCTCCGACACCCCCTCAGGGTTGGTGAAGGTGGACAAGATTGACGGGGCCACCCAGATCGGCACCTCCGGCTATGACACGTGGGCCACGGTTGACAAGGGGACCTGGACCTGGGGGAACAACTCCTGGGGGCAGGCCGACCCCTCGCAGAGCGTGGTCAACGTGGCGCCGACCCTGATCCCTGCGAGCAGCTGACGCCGGTATCGGCAACGCAGTAGCGCCCAGCCTCCTTCAGGAGGCTGGGCGCTACTGCGTATGTCGCGACGACGCTTACTTGTCGCCCTTGAGGTGGTTCACCGCACCCTTGATGGCGTCCTTGGCGTCCTCGGCGACCTCCTTGATCTTGCCCTCGGCCTGCTGGAGCTTGCCCTCGGTCTCGGTCTCCTTGTTGCCAGTGACCTTGCCTGCGGCCTCCTTGGCCTTGCCGGCGATCCTGTCGAAGGTTCCGTTGTCGCTCATGAGAGCTCCTTTCCGTAGTGAGTCTCCACGAGGTGGAGGATGGCTCGACTATACATGCGTGCATCTGAGACAGCGCCCGGTATCCAGTGAGAGTTTCTATAGAGATCGCCTAGAATATGTGACATATCCTATTTTACTGAGGGTGTGGTGGATCGTTTCCTCTCTCCGGCGTCGTTCGCCGCATCTCAGTGCCCGTAGACTTCAGGCAGCTCTCGTTCGAGAGCCTCCTGATACCGACACTGAGGTCGATCGCCCATGAGCAGTGCACCCGCGGACGTTCCCGCCGCCACCCGCGTCGAGAACGCCGGTCTTGACGTCATCTCCGAGTCCGATCGCAAGGGACGACCGAGCGATCTCTTCATGCCCTGGTTCGCGGCCAACATCTCCGTGCTGGGACTGTCCTGGGGCGCCTGGGTCCTCGGATTCGGACTGTCCTTCTGGCAGGCGGTCGTTGCTGGCAGCGTCGGTGTCATCGTCTCCTTCCTCCTGTGCGGCGTCGTGGCCGTCCTGGGCAAACGAGGCAGCGCCCCCACCCTGGCACTGTCCCGAGCTGCCTTCGGCTACAACGGCAACCGCCTGTCCGCGGCCCTGTCCTGGATCCTCACGGTCGGCTGGGAGACCGTCCTGTGCGTTTCCGCCACCCTGGCCTCGGCCACGGTGTTCCAGGCTCTGGGCTGGCACAACCAGGTCGGTGCCCAGATCCTGGGCTTCCTGCTCACCGTCAGCCTGGCCGCCAGCGCCGGCATCCTCGGCTTCGAGGCGATCATGAGGGTCCAGACCTGGATCACCTGGGCCACCGGTGTCCTCACCATCATCTACCTCGTCCTCGTCGCTCCCCAGATCAGCTTCCGCACGCTCCTGGCCCTGCCGTCGGGCGGCCCCGCGGCCTTCATCGGAGCCCTGGTCATGGTGGCCACCGGCTTCGGCCTCGGTTGGGTCAATGCCGCCGCCGACTACTCCCGCTACCTGCCCCGCAAGGCCTCGACAGCCGGCGTCATCGGCTGGACCACGCTGGGATCGGCACTGCCCTGCGTGGTGCTCGTCTTCTTCGGCATCCTCCTGGTGGGCTCCGACGCCGAGCTCGGCCAGGCCATCAACACCGACCCCATCGGCGCCCTGACCACGATCCTGCCCACATGGTTCCTCATCCCCTTCGCGATCGTCGCCATCCTGGGGCTGGCCGGCGGCATCATCATGGACCTGTACTCCTCGGGCCTGTCGCTCCTGGCGACCGGCCTGCCCGTGCGTCGGCACGTGGCCACCTCCATCGACGCCACCATCATGACCGTGGGCACCATCGCCGTCATCTTCGGTGCCGATGACTTCCTCGGCCCCTTCCAGGGGTTCCTCACCACCCTGGGAGTCGTCATCGCCGCCTGGGCCGGAGTCATGGTCGCCGAGGTCATTCTGCGCAAGCGCGACTACGACGAGGAGGCCCTCTTCACACCCGACGGCGTCTACGGCTCAGTCAACTGGGAGGCCATCGTCCTCGTGGCTGCCGGTTCCGTCGTCGGCTGGGGGCTGGTCGTCAACTCGGCCGCCTCCTGGTTGTCCTGGCAGGGCTACCTGCTCGGGCCTCTCGGGGGTCGCGACGGGGCCTGGGCCGGAGCCAACCTCGGTGTGCTGGCCGCTCTGCTCATCGGTGTGCTCGGGCACCTCGTCCTCGGCCGAGGCCGGGTGGCCCGCCAGGAGGCCCGTTCGTGAATGACAAGGCCACAGGCTTCGCTCTCGAGCCTGAGTGTCTGGAGGCCCTGAGCGCCTCTGCCGGCGCAGAAGGCCCGGGCCCGGCCGTGGAAGGCGCCCACCAGATCGCCCGACGCACCGGCGCACCTCGCCACGACCTCCTGGTGGTCCTGGGATCCGGCGCCGCTGACGCCTTGGCGTCCTGGGGTGAGCCGGCTGCGAGTATGCGCCTGTCCGACCTGCCCGGGGTCATGGTCCCGGTCGCGCCGGGACATGAGGACCGCCTTGACTCCTATGTCGTCGCTCGTGGCCGGAAGGTGGCCGGACAGGAGGTCGGGGGAGGTCGGCGCGTCCTCGTGGCTCGCGGACGGACCCACCTCTACGAGGGGCACGGCCCCGGACCCGTGGTCGCCCTGTCCCGTATCGCGGCTGCAGCCGGCGTACGTGGAGCCGCCCTGGTCAACGCCGGCGGCTGTCTGCGCGGCTGGCACATCGGCGAGGTCATGACGATCACCGACCACCTCAACCTCACCGGCTCCTCACCCTTCGACGGCCCGGTCTTCACTGACGTTCGCAGTGTGTGGGACGACGAGCTCGCTGACGTCCTGCGCGGTGTCACAGAGAGGTCAGGCGTCTATGCCGCTGTGCGCGGGCCGGAGTATCAGACCATGGCGGAGACGCGAATGCTGGAGTCCGCCGGTGCCGACTGTGTCGGCATGTCCACCGTCCTGGAGGCCATCGCCCTGCACCAGCTCGGGGTGCGCGTGGCCGGCATGAGCATCGTCTCCGACTTGTCCTTCGCCCAGGCGCCCACCGATCCCGACGAGGTTGTCCGACTCGCGGCCGGTGCGCACACGACGATCGCCGCCGGCACCGAGGCGGTGCTGGCGGCGATGTCCTGAGCTGCCGACGTCGAGGCGAGTCGCAGGGGATCGCTCGGGTCAGTTCACGCCCATGAACATATAGGCACGCGTCACCTTGCCGTCGACGTCGCGGAAGACAGTGTCGACTCCGCGCCCGACGACGTCGCCGCTTGGGGCGGTCATTGACCAGCGCAGCAATAGCGCGTCGCCGGACTCCATGCGCTGGTCGTAGCTGAAGGTCAGGCCCTGACCCGCAATGCGGTCGTTGTGGACGCGGTTGATGTGCTCAGCGATGTCGGCTGTTCCTGTGACGGTCAAGGCGGGTGAGGAGATGTGCAGCGACCCGTGCGGGGCCCACATCTGCTCGATGAGTGCACGGCGCTGACCGGCGTCGGGCTCAGTCCAGGTGCGCAGGTAGCTCGCGTCGAAGTCGGCGCCGGTACGGGTGGTGTCGGTCATGAGTCGTTCCTCTCCTCAGATTAAGTTGACAATGTCAGCATAACCGGAAAGTTGACTGTGTCAACATGTGGGTAGGCTTGGGGCATGAGCCCTCGTGATCCAGGTCCGACGCGCGCCGCCATCCTCGACGCCGCTGCAACGCTGCTCGAGGACAGGGGACCTGAGTCGGTGACGCTGCGCGCCGTTGGTGAGGCTGCCGGCGTGTCCCGCTCGGCGCCCTATCGTCACTACGCGGACAAGGCTGCGCTCATGCGTGCCCTGGCGGGACGGACCCTGCGGCAGATCGCGGAGCGGATTCGTCACGGTGCGGAGCGGCACCGGGGGGCGCGACAGCGGCTGCACGCCGGTTGCTGGGCCTACATCGACTACGCAGTCGAGTGCCCCCATCACTACCAGCTGGTCTTCGGGGACGCCCCGATTGCGGAGCCGGACCCCGGGCTGGAGGAGGCCGCCGACGACGCCATGGCCGCCGTCGGCGAGCTCGTTGCCCAGGCCCAGGGAGCCGGTCTACTACGACCCGGCCCCACCCGTGAGATCGCCACCGTCATCTGGGTTCTGCTTCATGGGCTCGCTGCCCTGCAGATCACGGGTCATCTCCATGAGCCCCGGACCATTGACGGCAATGAGCATCTTGCGGATCTGCTGGACCTTGCCCTGGAACAGCTGCGACCCGTGTGATGCGCCTTCGGTGATGTCGGCCGGTAGCGATCTGAGACGTGTCTGGGACGCCCGTCCCCGCACGGCGGCGAGCACGAGCGCCTAACCTTGCACCTATGACAACTGATGCAAAGACGCCCAACCAGGCTGTCACGACCCGCACCGAATCCGACTCCATGGGCACCATCGAGGTGGACGCCAACCGCTACTGGGGGGCCCAGACCGAGCGGAGCCTGCACAATTTCGACATCGGCCGCGAGACCTTCGTGTGGGGCCGCCCCATGATTAAGGCCCTGGGGATCCTCAAGAAGTCCGCCGCCCTGGCCAATGCCGAGCTCGGCGAGCTGCCCGCCGACATCGCCGAGCTCATCGCCAAGGCCGGCGACGAGGTCATCGCCGGTGACCTCGACGCCGAGTTCCCGCTCGTGGTCTTCCAGACCGGCTCGGGCACCCAGTCCAACATGAACTCCAACGAGGTCATCTCCAACCGGGCCATTGAGCTGGCCGGTGGCGAGCGCGGCTCCAAGACCCCGGTTCACCCCAACGACCACGTCAACCGCGGCCAGTCCTCCAACGACACCTTCCCCACGGCCATGCACATCGCCGTCGTCAACGAGCTGGCCGCCATGTACCCGCGCGTCCAGCAGCTGCGCGACACCCTGGACGCCAAGGCCAAGGCCTACGCCGACGTCGTCATGGTGGGCCGCACCCACCTGCAGGACGCCACCCCCATCACCCTGGGGCAGGTCATCAGCGGCTGGGTCGCCCAGATCGACTTCGCCCTCGACGGCATCCGCTACGCCGACTCCCGCGCCCGTGAGCTCGCCATCGGCGGGACCGCCGTCGGCACCGGCCTCAACGCCCACCCGAAGTTCGGGGCCCTGTGCGCCAAGAAGATCTCCGAGGAGACCGGCATCGAGTTCACCCAGGCGGACAACCTCTTCGCCGCCCTGGGCGCCCACGACGCCCTGGTTCAGGTCTCCGGCGCCCTGCGCGTCCTGGGCGACGCCCTCATGAAGATCGCCAACGACGTGCGCTGGTACGCCTCCGGCCCCCGCAACGGCATCGGCGAGCTCATCATCCCCGAGAACGAGCCCGGCAGCTCGATCATGCCCGGCAAGGTCAACCCCACCCAGTGCGAGGCCATGACCATGGTGGCCACGAAGGTCTTCGGCAACGACGCCACCGTCGGCTTCGCCGGATCCCAGGGCAACTTCCAGCTCAACGTCTTCAAGCCGGTCATGGCCTGGTGCGTCCTGGAGTCCATCCAGCTCCTGGGTGACACCTGCGTGTCCTTCGACACCAACTGCGCCTACGGCATCGAGCCCAACACCGAGCGGATCAAGGCCAACCTGGAGACGAACCTCATGCAGGTCACCGCCCTCAACCGCCACATCGGCTACGACAAGGCCTCCAAGATCGCCAAGAACGCGCACCACAAGGGCCTGTCCCTGCGCGAGTCCGCCCTCGAGCTCGGCTTCGTCACCGCCGAGGAGTTCGACAAGTGGGTCGTGCCCATGGATATGACTCACCCCAGTGCCGCTGAGGACTGATCCTCAGGACTGTCCCCCATAGCTGACGACGGCGTCGCCCTTCACATGAGGGCGACGCCGTCGTCGTACGAGCCGAGCCCACATTCTGGCTTGCTCGCCAGCACGCGGATGCCGACTCACAGAAGCGGCACAGCCCCGTCCTGGGATCGTTCGTGCCTTAAGGTGATGTGCTAGCCACGTACGCAGACACCCGAGCGAGGCACGCGACTGAGCGTGCCGGAGGGAACCACGATGAACCTGCCACGACGCACCATCCTTGCCGCCCTGCCCGCCACGGCGGGACTCCTGGGCCTGGGAGCCTGCTCCACCGGAGGGGCCACCGCGCAGGCCTCCTCCGCGGCCTCGTCGCAGGCGCCCACCGATGCCAAGCTCGCCCTGGACTCCGCCGCCTGGCGCTACGACGCGGACCACAAGGTCTACTACCAGCTGGGTCTGCGCTACGTGGCCACGCCCCAGGCCTCGGACTACGAGACCCTGGGCATCTACGTGCCCGGTGCCTACTTCACTGGGAAGGACAACGGCAACGGCACCTACACGGTCACCGTCAACGCCTCGGGCACCGTCGGCAGCTTCACCGCTGCCACCGCACCCACCGTCTTCCCGGTCAACACCCCGGGATACTCCGCCCAGAAGCCGCCCACCGAGTACTCCTACGACACCATCAAGGCCTACATGGAGGCCGGCTTCATCTACGTCCTCGCAGGCCTGCGCGGCAAGGACTCCAACTCCCAGACCTACTCCGGCAACGCGCCCTGGGGCGTCGCCGACCTCAAGGCCGCCGTGCGCTACCGGCGCTACAACTCCGCCGCCGTTCCGGGCGACGCCGCGAAGGTCTACGTCTTCGGGCACAGCGGGGGAGGGGCGCAGAGCGCCGTCGCCGGAGCCTCCGGGGACAGCGAGCTGTTCGCCCCCTACCTGGCCGTCCTGGGGGCCGCCACCACTGACACCAGCGGCAAGGCGCTGTCCGACGCCGTCGCCGGAGCCATGTGCTGGTGCCCGATCACCAGCCTGGACAGCGCCAACGCTGCCTACGAGTGGAACATGGGGCAGTTCGCCTCCTCCGACACCCGGGCCGAGGGCACCTGGACGCGGGCCTACTCCCAGGACCTCGCGGCCGCCTTCCCCACCTACCTCAATGGGCTGAAGCTCACCGACTCCCAGGGCAAGCCCCTGACCCTGGAGTCCTCCTCCCAGGGCACCTACCTGTCGGGCTCCTACTACGACCACCTCGTGGCGGTCATCCAGAAGTCCCTCAACGACTTCCTGGCGGCCACCACCTTCCCCTACACGCCCTCCTCCACCGAGATGGCGGGGATGGAGCCCAGCGGGGGCGGCGGGGCGCCGTCGGGAACCCCGCCCAGTGACGCCGGTGGCACTCCACCCAAGGGCGGGACATCCGGAGGCGGCGGTCAGGGCAGTGGCGAGTCCACCACCTACAAGACGGTGGAGGAGTACATCGCCGCCCTCAACTCCTCCTCCCAGTGGGTCACCTACGACGCCTCCAAGAAGACCGCGACGATCACCGGACTGAAGGGCTTCGTCACCTCCCAGAAGAACGCCTCCAAGGACGTGGGGGCCTTCGACGGCGTGGGCCGCGCCCAGACCGAGAACCTCGTCATGGGCTCGGGGGAGAACAAGCAGCACTTCTCCTCCCTGAGCCGCGAGGTCATCTCCAAGGGGCAGTCCAGGTACTCGGGGCTGTCGGGCTGGAACAAGGACTACGGCGTCGCCGGCTACGAGAAGGACCTGGGTGCCAAGGACTCGGTCGGCACCGACATGGTCACGCGCGTGGCGATGTATGACCCCCTGTACTACCTCACCCAGGACTCCAAGGGGCGGGGCAGCTCCACCATCGCCCCCGCCTGGCGCATCCGCACCGGCATCACCCAGGGCGACACCGCCTCCACCGTCGAGGTGAACCTTGCCCTGGCGCTCCAGCAGGCCGGAGCCGGCAGCGTCGACTTCGCCACTATCTGGGGACAGGGGCACACGATGGCCGAGCTGACCGGCACCGGTGAGGAGAACTTCATCGCCTGGGTGACCAAGCAGGCCTCCTGAGTGCAGGACGTTCAGGAGACTGCGCCGGGAATCCCGGGGGAATAACGACGGCGATGGGACGGTTGAGCCGATCGGTTTCCATCCGTCTCATGAATCGAGCGCTCATGCTCACCGCCGCAATGGTCCTCGCCGTCCTGGCTGCCGCACTCCACGTCCTCATCTTCTACATGGAGTCCATCGCCTGGGAGGGGCCCCTGGCCCGCAAGACCTTCGGAGGCACGCCCGAGGAGGCCAGGCCACACGCCTTCTACGCCTTCAACCAGGGCTTCTACAACCTCTTCCTGGCCCTCCAGGCGCTGACCGGAGTCGCCCTGGCGGCCCTGGGGCACGTGGCGCTCGGCGCCGCCCTCATCCTGGCCGGGACCGGGGCCATGCTGGCGGCCGCCGTGGTCCTGGCCCTGGCCTCGGCGCCCCACCGTGGCGCGGCCGCCAAGCAGGGAACCTTCCCGCTGCTGGCGGTCTCCTGCACCATCGCGGCGCTCCTGAGCTGAGCCCGCATGAGACGCCGGGATGATGAATCGATGAGGCCGTGTCCTTCGGGTCCTGAGCGCCCAGCCATGCAGTGCGGGAATGGTGCGCACTGCTGCGGTGTTGAGTGGGTGCAGCTCGTCGATACCTTCGACGTGTCGATGGTGAGCACCTGGGTGTTTGCTTTCAATCCTGCACCAATCGCCTTGGGAAAGGCTGCCACCTGGCAGATCGGCAGATGGTGGCTGGTACGGTGGCAATACGCCATCGGGCCGCGCCGCCTAAGGCCATGAGAGGACACCCGGCACCCGCAATGAGCAGCACCATTACCTTCGATGCCGTTACCAAGTCGTACCCGGCCGGGAGGGGCGCCGAATCAGGTTCCCCCGCCGTCGACTCCTTCACCGCCCGCATTGAGGCCGGCACTACCACCGTCCTGCTGGGATCGTCCGGCTGTGGCAAGACGACCCTGCTGCGCATGGTCAACCGCATGGTGGAGCCCTCCAGTGGACGGGTCCTCATCGATGACGAGGACGTCGCCACCCGCGATGCCGTGGCCCTGCGTCGCTCCATCGGCTACGTCATGCAGAACGCGGGGCTGCTGTCGCACCGGCGCGTCATCGATAACATCACCCTCGTACCCCGCCTCCAGGGCGCCGACCGCCACGACGCCCGGTGCCGGGCCCTCGAGCTCATGGACATGCTCGACCTCGACCGCGACCTGGCGGGGCGCTACCCCCACCAGCTCTCCGGCGGCCAGGCCCAGCGGGTCGGTGTGGCCCGGGCACTGGCCGCCGATCCTGAGGTGCTCCTCATGGACGAGCCCTTCGGCGCCGTCGATCCGCTCGTGCGCCGCGACCTCCAGCGCGAGATGGCCCGCATCCAGGCCGAGCTGGGGAAGACCATCATCTTCGTCACCCACGACGTCGATGAGGCCCTCGCCCTGGGTGACGAGATCATCCTCCTGCGCGAAGGCGCCCAGGTCGCTCAGCGAGGCAGCGGCCCTCAGCTGCTGGCCCACCCGGCCGATGACTTTGTCGCCCGCTTCCTCGGCCTTGACGACGCCGCCCGCCAGCTTCAGCTCACGGACGTCGCCGAGTCCCGGATCGTCCTGGACCGGGCCGGCCGCGCCGTCGGGCGCCTGGCCGACGAAGCCTCCACGGAGGCGGAGGAACGGGCATGAGCTGGGTCCTGGCCAACCTGCCCACCATCGCCGGGCACCTCCTGGCCCACCTTCTCCAGGCGGTTCCCGCGATCGTCGCCTCCTTCGTCCTGGCGATCCCCATCGCCCGGCTGGCCCGCGTGGCCCGGCCGTTGCGAGCCCTGCTGGTGACCGGCTCCTCCCTGCTCTACGCCGTCCCCTCCCTGGCCCTGTTCGTCATCCTCCCCATCATCCTGGCCACCGGCATCCGCGACCCGCTCAACGTCATCGTGGCCCTGACCCTCTACGGGCTGGCGCTCCTGGTTCCGGCCACCGCCGACGCACTCGACGCCGTTGACGCCCGCGTGTTGGACGCCGCCACCGCCATGGGCATGGGGCGCCTGCGCTGCTTCCTCACCGTCGAGCTGCCGCTGGCGGGCCCCGCGATCCTCACCGGCCTGCGCGTGGTGACGGTCTCGACGATCTCACTGACCACTGTCGGGGCGGTCCTCGGTGTGCGCAGCCTCGGCTGGCTGTTCACCGACGGCTTCCAGCGCGGCATCACCGCGGAGATCGTCACCGGCCTGGTGACCACCGCGGCCCTGGCCCTCGTCCTGGACGGGCTCGTCCTCGCTCTGGGGCGGCTGTGCCTGCCCTGGACCTGGAAGCGCGCCGGCGACGCCGGGGTAGTCCCTGCCGGAGCCTGCGCAGCCGCCTCGAACAGTCAGGAGGGCAAGGCGTGAGGTTCGTTCTGGCCGCCCTGGCCTACATCGCCGATCCCGCTCACTGGAGCGGGGCCATGGGGATCGGCCCGCTGCTGGTCCAGCATGTCCTCTACTCCCTGGCCGGTGTCCTCATCGCCGCCCTCATCGGGGTCCCCGCCGGCTGGTGGGTGGGGCACACCGGACGCGGGCGCACCTGGGTGCAGCCGCTCAGCGGCATGGCCCGCTCCCTGCCCACCCTCGGCCTCATCACGCTGTTCGGCCTCGTTCTCGGGGTCGGCCTGAGCGCCCCCATGATCGCCTTCGTCATCCTGGCCCTGCCCAGTGTCCTGGCCGGAGCCATGAGCGGGGTGCGGGCGGCCTCAGCCATGGCTGTCGACGGCGCCCGGGCCAGCGGCATGAGTGAGCTGCAGGTGCTGAGCCGGGTCGAGATCCCCCTGGGAGCGCCGCTGCTCGTTGGCGGGCTGCGCTCGGCCAGCCTCCAGGTCATCTCCACCGCCACACTGGCCGCCTACACCGGCGCCGGCGGGCTCGGCCGACTCATGTTCCTGGGCCTCAAGACCCAGGACTACGTCATGATGCTGGCCTCGGCGCTCCTGGTCATCTCCCTGGCCCTGGCCTCCGAGGCCGTCTTCGCCCTCATCCAATGGGGGGTCACGCCCCCAGGTGCCCGGCAGCACCGGAAGGAATCAGCATGACTGCACCGTCCAACCCGCGCCCCGGCAAGCAGCTGACGCGACGCGGCCTGCTGGCCGGCGTCGGTGCGACCGCCGGCTTGCTCGCACTGAGCGCCTGCTCCGACACCGACCCCTTCGCCGTCGACCAATCCTCAGGAGGCTACTCCGGCGGCCCGATCATCATCGGCAGCCAGCAGTACTACTCCAACGAGATCATCGCCGAGCTCTACGCCCAGATGATGGAGAAGACGGGCCTGAGCGTCACCCGCCAGTACCAGATCGGCCAGCGGGAGGTCTACCTGCCCGAGCTCGAGGCCGGCAAGATCCACGTCATCCCCGAGTACGGCGGCAACCTGCTGGAGTACTACAGCAAGACCTCCGCCTCAGACGGCCCGACTGCCACGACCTCCACCGCGACCGCCACTGCGACCCCCTCCCGCGCCGCCGGCGATACCGCCTCCATCCAGGACACCCTGCTGAGGACCCTGCCGCACTCGCTGACCGTCCTGAACCCGGCCGAGGCGACGGACCAGGACTCCCTGACCGTCACCAAGGCCACCGCCCAGGCCCACTCCCTGACCTCCATCGGCGACCTGGCCTCGCTGGGTCGGTCCGTCACGATCGCCGCGAACTCGGAGTTCACCACCCGCCCATACGGCCCCAAGGGCCTCAAGGCCGTCTACGGCGTCGACGCCTCCGTCACGCCGGTGGAGGACTCCGGCGGGCCTCTGACCGTCAAGGCCCTCACCGACGGCACCGTCGACGTCGCCGACATCTACTCCTCCGATCCCGCCATCAGGGCCAAGAACCTCGTCATCCTGTCCGACCCCCAGATGCTCATCCTCCCGCAGAACGTCACCCCGCTGGTCTCCGCCTCACTGCCGGCCATCGCGGCCACCGCCATCAACCGGGTCTCGGCCCTGCTGACCCCCGACGAGCTGCGCTCCCTCAACCAGCGCTCCACCGGCGAGAAGCTCAGCTCCAAGACCATCGCCACCGACTGGCTCACCTCCAAGAAGCTGCTCTGAGCGGCGAGAGGGCCGCGGTGTCCGGCCTGTCAGTGATGGCGGGGAGCGTGCGCGACGACAGTTAGTGATCTCTTGCACACAGTCACTCTCTATCGGAAAGTGGGTTCACGTGAGAGAGTTTAGTTGTTCGTTCAACAACTAACGCTCAAGGAGCTCTCATGTCCGTCCCCTCCATCTCCATCATCGGCGCCGGCAACATCGGATCGGCGGTCGCGGGTCTGGCGGTCAAGGCCGGTGCCAGTACTCAGGTCCTGGTGCGCGACGCCTCCAAGGCCACCGGCCTGTCGGGCGTCGACGTCGCCCAGATCGGTTCACCCCTGACCGGCGACATCGTCGTCCTCGCCCTGCCCTACGCCGCCATCGACGAGGTCATCGCCACCTACGGCGCACAGGCATTCGCCGGCAAGGTCGTCGTCGACCCGACCAACCCCCTGGACTTCACCACTCTCGACTCTCTCGTCCCGGCCGGCAGCTCCGCGACCGCCGAGCTCGCAGCGAAGCTCCCGGACGCCCAGGTGGTCAAGGCCTTCAACACCGTCTTCGCCGCCGTCCTGGCGAGCGGCACCATCGGCGCTCGCCCGGCCACTGTCCTGGCCGCCTCCGACTCCGCAGAGGCCAAGGCGGGCCTGCGCTCGTTCGTCGAGGCCGCCGGACTGGCGTGGGCCGACGCCGGCGAGCTCCAGCGGGCAGAGCGTATGGAGGCACTCGGGGCACTGAACATCGCCCTGGGTGTCACGGAGCAGGTCGCTTGGACCGGCGGCCTCGCCGTCGTGTCAGAGTGAGCCCCGAGTGAGCCCCGAGTAAGCCTCGAGTAAGGCTCCCGGTTCGCAGGTAACCTGTCGCCTATGCCCGTGTTGGCCGCTCACACGCGTGGGTGGCCGACGACGGATCAGCGACCAAGCACACGAGGAGACGACGTGGCCGACACTGAGCAGCCGACCGGCACGCAGCAGGCGGGGGAGATGGCGCCCGACCCCTATAGCCGCAGCTGCCCCTCACGCGGCCTGCTCAAGTCGCTCGGCGACCTATGGACCGTGCTCGTCGTCGGGGCGCTTCACGAAGCGGGCCAGCCGCAACGATTCAAGGAGATATCGACCCGCGTCGACGGTATCTCCACCAAGATGCTCACCCAGACCCTCAGGGGCCTTGAGCGTGATGGACTCATCGAGCGCCATCAATACCCTGAGATCCCACCACGAGTGACCTACGAGCTCACCGACTCAGGCAAGGGGCTGGCGGAGGCGCTGGCTCACCTCGAGGCCTGGGCCACTGAGCACCTCGGCGCTGTCAGCCAGGCCCGGGCGCGCTACGACGCCGAGCACTGAGCATCCGCTGAAACGCTCGCCGAGGGCGTTTCAAGCGCGTCTACAGGTGCCGCCAGGTCTCCACGCGCCAGCGCGCGTCCCCGGATGTGGGGCGCCACTGCCCCCGTGGGTCGGAGAGGGCCGGATCGATGGCCCACTCCTGAGTGCTGATCCCCGGCGCGCGCACGAGCGCCGAGTCGGGCAGGCCGCGCTCGCGGGCCCGCTGCGTGGCATCCAGGTCCAGGACGCTGATAACGAGCACATCGGGCAGGCCGTCAGCCAGCGCCTGCTCGTAGACGCTCCCGCCACCGATGACCCACAGGCGGGGCAGCCCCGCAGCATCCCCCTCACGGGGATCGTGCCCCAGCTCAGCGGCCAGGCCCCGCGCCGCCACCGAGAGCCCCTCGCGCAGCGAGCCGGCGTGGATCGCGCCCTCGGCCCGCCAGGAGCGGTCACGGGTGAGGACCACGTTGCGCCGCCCGGGCAGAGGGCCCCCCAATGATTCCCAGGTGGTGCGTCCCATGACCAGCCCGCAGCCCATGGTCGTGGCCTTGAAGTGGGCGAAGTCCGCCGGCACGCGCCACAGCATGCCGCCGTCGGCTCCCAAGACGCCGGTGACGTCCTGGGCCCAGATCATCCCCAGGCCGCTCATACCGCGACCGGGGCCTTGATCGTGGGGTGGTGCTCGTAGCCCTGGGAGGCGTCGATGTCGTCCATGTCGTAGGAGTCGATGGACTCGGCCCGCTCCAGGCGCAGCGTGGGGAAGGGGTGGGCGCTGGGCACCCGGGAGAGCTGGGTGCGGACCTGTTCGACGTGGTTGTCGTAGATGTGGCAGTCTCCGCCGGTCCAGATGAGCTCTCCGGGCTCCAGGTCCGTCTGCTGGGCGAGCATGTGGGTCAGCAGCGCGTAGGAGGCGATGTTGAAGGGCACCCCCAGGAACAGGTCGGCGCTGCGCTGGTAGATCTGCAGGCTCAGGCGGCCGTCGGCCACGTAGCACTGGAAGAAGGCGTGGCAGGGGGCCAGCGCCATGGATCCCAGCTCGGAGACGTTCCAGGCCGACACCAGCATGCGCCGCGAGTCCGGGTCGGTGCGCAGCGTGTCGATGAGTCCGGTGATCTGGTCGATCGCGCCCCCGTCCCGGGTGGGCCAGGAGCGCCACTGCGAGCCGTAGACCGGCCCCAGCTCACCGGAGTCGTCGGCCCACTCGTCCCAGATGGTGATGCCCCGCTCCTGGAGCCAGCGCACGTTGGTCTCCCCGCGCAAGAACCACAGCAGCTCACCCTTGACGGCCTTCATGGCCACGAACTTCGTGGTGATGCGGGGGAAGCCGCGGCGCAGGTCGTAGCGCAGCTGGCGGGCGAAGAGTGAACGCGTCCCGGTGCCGGTGCGGTCGGACTTCGCAGTCCCGTTGGTCAGGACCTCGGCCAGGAGGTTCTCGTAGGCGACGTCGACACCTGGTGGGGAGACGAGCCCCATCTGCGCCAGGGCCGGGTACTGGGCAGCCGACGGTGAGGGCTCGCTGGCGCTGCCGATACCGCTCACGCTTCGATCACCTCGACGTGGGAGCTGTCGACGTAGTCGCTCAGAGCGAGCTGGGGCCCCAGCGCCGCCTGCGCCCCCTCGATGACCTGGTTGGCCAGTGCCCGGCCCCCCTTCCAGCCGATGGCGGCCCCGATCCCGAAGGGCAGGAGGCGCCCCAGTGCCAGCGCCCCGCCCTTGGCGGCCGAGCGCTTGGCCACCCGCTTGATGAGGTGGGCGTTGATCGACTTCACCGATGGCAGGGGCATCTGCATGAGCAGCTGAGCCGCCCAGAACATCGAGGACAGACCCAGCTGGCCCTGAACCGCCTCGGATCCCTCCTTGCCCAGAAGGGCGGAGAGGACCAGGGCCCGACGGCGCTCGGTGTCGACGACGTGGACCCCCTGGATCTCCGCGACAGTCAGAACGTAGGTGACGGCCGAGGCGATGAAGGCGGCGCTCTGGCCGACCGTCAGGGCAGCGGCCGCGCCCGTACTGATGGCCGGGATGGCTGCCGAGGCCCCGACCGCCCCCGATGACAACCCTGCGTCCCGCCGGAAGCGGGCGCCGGCCATCTCGACGAGCTCGGCGGCGTCGGCCCCGGGGCGGTCCCGGCGCATCCGTGCGACGCGCTCCTCGATGCGGGAGGCCGGGATGGCGATCGCCTTGTCGAGGGCACGTTCCAGCGCTGTGGAGCGCCCGGAGCGGGAGGTGTTCACAGTGTGGTCTCCTTACCTGAGTGACGCAGGGGGCCTCGGGGAGCGCGGCCGGTTCAAGGACCGGAGTGCTTGAGGGCTCAGTCCTCGTTGGGGTCGACAATCGTCGTGGTGTAGGAAGCGCCGTGCTCGATGGTGTGGCCCACGGTGCAGTGACGGTCGACGGCGCCGGCGACCCGCTGGCTGAGCAGCTCGCGCTGCTCGGCGTCGAGCGAGGACAGGTCGGTGACGATCTCGACCTGGAAGGACTCGTAGCGCTCCTCGGCGTCGTTCTTGACGGTCGAGCAGCCCACGGTGGCCTCGAAGTCCTCGCCCAGGGCCTTGGCCAGACGGTGATCGGCGGACAGGGTGTTGCAGGTGGCCAGCGCGATCTTCATCAGCTCACCGGGGGAGAACTCGCCCGGGCCCATCCCGATGCGGACCTCAGCGCCCGAGGAGTTGCGGCCGATGTACTGACGGGTGCCCGCGCGCTCGGCCCACACGGCGTTAGGGGCGGAAGCGGCTGTGTTAGAAGTGCTCATGGCCTGATCGTGCCATGAAACCGGGCGAGACTCGGCGGTGGAATCGGCGTACAGCCCCGTGCTGCGCCACTGGCGGACAGGGGCGCAGCACGGGAATAACGCCGCTGGGCGACGCAGCGCACAGTCCGTGATCGGGGCGGGCGATCGAGGTGAGCGATGGGGAGGCGATGTAGACGCGAAGGAAGCACGGCTCAGTGCTCGGCGAGCCACGCGGTGGCTCGGCGCTCCTCGTCCGCCACGACTCGGCCGACCATGCCCATCGCCTTCTCCTCGATGGTCTTGCCGACCAACGGCACGGTGACCTTGAGGTCGACGTCGACGGTGACGGTGGTGGCCTCACCGGCGGGAGACATGGTGGAGGTGGCGCTGACCTTGACCGGGGCGTTCTTGATCGACACGTCGTAGCCGCCGGAGCGTGAACCGTCATCCTTCGGCTCGCCCCAGGACTCGGCCACGGAGAAGGCCACCGCCGAGCGCACGAACCTCGAGGCGACCGAGGGCAGCTGGGAGGGCTGGATGCTTCCGGCGATGGTGGCCACGAAGCCCTGGCCTCGCTGGGCGACGTCCACCGAGGCGTTGTCGAGCCCGGCCCGTGAGACCCGTGCCTCCTGGTAGGCGGGGTCGGCGAGCATCTGCGCGGTGCGTGCCGGAGTGGCGGGATAGGTGATGGTGATGGTCTTCCTCATGGTGCGATCCTGTCATGTTTCGCTGGTCCGGGGCATGTTCCGACCCCCGTGGGGACGGAAGCCAAGGCGTGCTCGTGCGGTTGAATGCGGGATCGCTCAGTTCCCGAACATGTGTCTTGCTTGGCAATTAGCCGGCTCAACGAGCCGGTTCCGCTCACTGCCGATAACCTTGAGAGGTGCCTAATCTTCTGCCTAGCGCCCTGAGAGACGCAGTCGACCTCGCCGAGGCCGACCTTGACTGGATCCACCAGCTGGTGGCCGACTGGCAGCTGATTGCGGACCTATCCACCTCCGACCTGGTCCTGTGGGTGCGTACCCGTGCGGGGCGCTTCATCGCCGCGGGCCACACCCGCCCCTCGGGGGGAACCACCGTTCACCTCGAGGACGTCGTCGGGCGGCGCATGCCGGCCTCGCGTGAGGCCATGGCCATGGAGTCACTGTCCACCGCCCAGATCCAGGACGCGGCCGAGCCCTACTGGACCGGTACCGCCGCGGTCCAGGAGGAGTACATCCCGGTTGTTCACGCCGGCACGCCGATCGCCGTCGTGACTCGGGAGACCTCGGTGGGTGTTATCCGGGGCGGGCGCATCGTTGAGCGGGAGATGGAGGAGATCGCCGAGGTCCTGTGCCAGATGACCGCCTCGGGCGAGTTCCCCATCCAGGGGGCCGGCACCACGATCCGCCACGGCACGCCGCGCGTGGCCGACGGCGTCCTGCGCCTGGACGAGGAGGGGCGGATTGTCTACGTCAGCCCCAACGGGCGCTCCTGCTTCCACCGCCTGGGGATTGAGGGCGAGCTGGAGGGGATCCTGCTGGCCGAGGCCGTCACCTCGATCATCCCCGCCCGTACCCCCGTCGATGAGACGCTGGCCGTGGTTCTCATGGGCAGGCAGGCCTGGCTCACCGAGGTCGAGGTCGGGGGAGTGTTCCTGTCTGTGCGCTCCATCCCGCTGACGCTCAAGGGGCGCCGTTCCGGGGCGGTGCTCCTGGTACGTGACGTCACCGAGGTGCGTCGGCGTGAGCAGGTTCTGCTCAATAAGGACGCCACCATCCGGGAGGTTCACCACCGGGTCAAGAACAACCTGCAGACCGTCTCGGCGCTGCTGCGTATGCAGGCCCGCCGCGCCTCGAACGAGGAGACCCGTCAGGCCCTGTCCGAGGCCGAGCGCCGGGTGACCACTATCGCCACCGTCCACGACGCCCTGAGCCACAACGTCAATGAGCACGTGGACTTCGATGAGGTCTTCTCCTCCATCCTGCGCATGGCCGCGGTCGTGGCCACGCCCACGGGCGAGGTCAGCACCAAGCTGGAGGGCTCCTTCGGGGTGGTCGACGCTGACACGGCGCAGGCGCTGGCCACGGTGCTGGCCGAGCTCGTGACCAACGCTGTCGAGCACGGCCTCGACGGCCGCGACGGCCGCGTGACGGTCACGGCCCACCGTGACGAGGACCGGCTCGAGGTCCATGTCATGGACAACGGTGCGGGCCTGGCGCCGGACACCCTCATGACCGGACTGGGAACACGGATCGTCACCACGCTCGTGCGAGGAGAGCTGCGCGGGGTCATTGATTGGGAGCCTCTGAGCGGAGGGGGCACCGACGTCGTCATTCATGCCCGCCTTCATCAGCGGGCTGCCAGGGCTGAAGCCTGACCTTTCCTTTTCCCGCTGTAGAGAACCACTGGATCAACAAAACGGTGTTCGCACGATTAACCGTGCGAACACCGCAGTGTCAAGAACTCGATCAGTTTTCAGGAGGACCGGCGGGCCCTGGCCGCCCGGCGCTTGAGAGAACGGCGCTCGTCCTCGCTCATGCCTCCCCAGACGCCGGCGTCCTGGCCGTTCTCCAGTGCCCACTTCAGGCAGGTGTCCACCACCTCGCAGCGGCCGCACACCTCTTTTGCCTTGGCGATCTGGGCAATGGCGGGACCTGTGTTCCCCACGGGGAAGAAGAGCTCCGGGTCAACGGTGAGACATGCGGCTTGGCTGCGCCAGTCCATAAGGGCCCCCTACAAGGTCATCGGTCATGCGGTTGGCGCCGACCCAACTTGTCAGGGAACGGCGGCCGCGTCCGAGAACAACTTTCACACGACGGGGGGCGGTGGGCAAGACCTCGATCATGAGACCTGTGCCGATATCCTGTCGTGATCCTCACAGGATGCTGAGCTGTTGAGATAACACCACTTTCCTTCATTGAGAATGCCTGTTAAACAGGGTGTTCAATAGGACGATCATTGTCTTCGGGCCGGGGTAGCACGATCTGAATGGGCAGGCACGTTCCGCGATAGACGAGTGCCCCACGACCGGGCAGCGTCATCGCTCTGGGGTCGGTGACCGTCCGCAAGGAGATGCCGGCGGCCTGATCGGCAGGGCGCATACCGGGCCACAGCACGACGAGTGCCTCACGCTCACGCATGGTGGAGATCGCGCCGCGGAAGGTCGTGGCGACCTTCTCCGTCGAGGCGGAGGCCAGGACCACCTCGGAGCGCGCCAGCGCGGCCTCCACCTGAGTGGCGGTGGCGATGTCCGCCAGGTCCAGGTCGTCAACGACGAGGGGGTCGGAGGCCATCGCCTGGGCCAGAGCCCGCAGTGCCGTGGAGCGCCCCGAGCCGGGAGGCCCGGCGACCAGGACGCTGGTGTGAGCCGGAAGCGTGACCGGTGCCGCCGCGTCTCCTCCCACAGCCCAGGTGCCCTCCGGGACGTCCTCCCAGGTGAGCCGGGTCGGCAGCGGCTCGAGCCGCAGCGCGCGGGCGCCGTCGCGCTCGGAGGCGGATACGGGGAAGACCGCACGGAGCACGATCTGGCAGGCGGTCGTCGTCGCCCCGTCCAGGATGACGCCACGCCCCGGGGCGCCGCCGGTGACCACCCCGCGTGGAAGACCAGCGAGAGCGGCCTGTGTGCCGGTGGCCGCACCGAGAACCAGCCTGAGGCCCATGGATCCGGCCCACCGGGCGGTGGAGGCGACCAAAGGGGCGGTCAGCAGCAGGGGAGTGCCCGCTGCGGACGTGGTGCGGATAACGGCCTCCAGCAGGGCGTTGCCCTGGCCGGGGCCCAGCACCTCATCGATGGTCGCGACGAGCGCGTCGACGTTATCGAGGCACAGGAGGTCCGTGCCGAGGTGCCCACTGGCGGCGAGTCCCCACAGCCGGGCCAGGCGTCGCGGGTCCTCCGTGCCGACCACCGTGCCCACCCCGGGGTGGGTGAGGAGCTCGCGCATGGGTGAGGCCTCGTCCGGGGCCTGGCCGGAGGCGTCTAAGGTTGGGGAGGCGAAGCCGCACAGGTGCACTCCTCGGCCCGCGCCCAGTGCTGCCGTCGCGGCTGAGGCGATGACTGTGGACCGCCCTGACCTTGAGGCCCCGAGGACCAGCAGCGGGCGTGTGACCCGCCAGTGCCACAGCCCCAGGCTCTGCTGGCGAGGAAGGTCGGTCACGGCCAGGAGAAGATGGTCGTCGTCGCACCCGGACAGTCCTGCGTGGTCAGCAGGCTCCGCGGGGGCGAGTGCTCCGTCGGCTCCCTGCTCCTCACGATCACCCGGTGCCCGGGGGCCCCGGAGCCGAACCAGCTCGAGCGCCTCGGCCGCGCTGATCGAGGCGGGCAGGGCCGGCGCCCAGGGGCGCCACGGGGAGGCGTGCCCCTGGGCTGCGAGTGAGATGAGGTCGACGATCCTCTGGACCTCACGTGTCGAGCCGCACCAGGGGGCCTGAAGCACCTGACTGCCAGGGCTGGGAGCACCACTGGCTCCGTCGGAGAGACCTTGCCGGTCAGGGGCACTCTCCTGAGCGCCGCCGGCGCCACTGACCAGGACCCGCCCGGGATGATGACCGATCCGGGCGGCCCCGTCGTGCCCCAGGACGTCCCTGGAGTCAGCGGCGTCGAGCACCCGCAGGCACACTCGCAAGGAGGTGTTGGCCCGAATCGCCGGGGACACGGCCCCCTGAGGGCGCTGTGTGGCCAGAATGAGGTGGATGCCCAGGCTGCGCCCCTGGGCGGCGATACGCACCAGTGACTCCAGGACCTCGGCGTGCTCGCCGGCCAAGGTGGCGAACTCGTCCACCGCCACCACCAGATCGGGGACGACGACCTGTGGCGGCAGGCAGGAGAGATCCTTGGCGCCGTGGGCGGCCAGGATCCGCTCGCGGCGGCGCACCTCGGCCTCCAAGGAGGACAGGGCGCGCTGGGTGCCGGCGGGATCCAGATCCGTCAGGACCCCGGCCGTGTGCGGCAGGCCGGCGAGGGGGCCGAAGGCGGCACCGCCCTTGTAGTCGACCAGGACCAGGGTGAGGCGGTCCGGCGCTCGGCTCAGCGCCAGCTGTACCAGCCACGAGATGAGCAGCTCGGACTTCCCCGAACCCGTTGTCCCGGCCAGCATGGCGTGCGGGCCGTCCGCCACCAGGTCGGCATGCACCGGCCCTCGTGCTCCCACGCCGAGCACCGCTGACAGCGCCGGGGCGCCCCGGGTCGGCGAGTGCGCCTGCTCCTGCCACTGCTCCCGCAGCTCGTGGGCGTCGAGGTCGTGCATGACCGTCTTGAGGGGGACCACGTCGGGGACGCCATCGACCCGGGACGACGACCGGGGCGGTTCCGTGATCCGGGAGCGGCTCAGGTGCTGAACCGCCTCCCACCAGGTCGGTGAGCACGACGGCGCCCCGGCCGGAGCGGGCCGTGTGCTCAGCGCCTGGGGCGGGACCTCATCATGGGAGCAGGTCACTATCTGTGCGCTGTGAGGGTGGGCCTGCGGGCCCCAGGCGAGGCGTAGCCCCAGCCGGCCGCTCGCCATCTCCCATCCCTCACTTTGCGCACTGTCCCGATGGCCCGCGCGTTCATGTTGCAGGGCTCCTGACGGGGCATCCAACACGGTCACCCGGACCTCGTCGCGGGCCAGAAGCTGGGCACACCACCATCGCAGCGCATTGCCGGCGCCCTTGCCCACCAGGGCCAGGCTCTCGCCGTCGCAGAGCGTCAGGACGCAGCGTCGTCGGCGAGCGGCACTCCATGCGGCCAGGACCTCCCGAGCGGCGGAGGCGGGCGTTGAGCCCTCGGACGGGGAGTCCCGGACGGCCTGAGACATGCTGGAGCGCGCCGCGACGGCCAGCAGCATCGTGGCAGGGTCCGGCTCATTGCGCCTCCAACCCGGTCGGTGTCCCCGGTGGCGCCGGCGAGCCCGCCATCGGGCCCCACCGGCACGCCCGGTGCGCCCGGCGCGTTGGGCTCGCCGTTGTTGCAGGAAGGGCACCAGACGCATGATCGTCATCGTCACCATCGGCGCCACCATGACCATGCCCATCGCGCCGCGGCTGCCCGTCCTGAGCGCGATCACTGCTGAGCCGCCCATGACCAGGACGCAGACCAGTGAGCCCACCATCAACCATGCCGTTGACGAGGCCTGTGTCGCAGGGGCCGCCACTACCAGGTCGCAGGGGCGCCTGCGCAGCTCGAGCACGCTGTCTCCCAGCCGCAGGAGCGTCCCCTCCTTCATCCTCGTCTCCCGGCGCACACGCAGCCACAGCCCCAGGTGCCAGTAGCGGTAGGAGCCGTTGGCCGATCCGCAGTCCTGCGCCAGGACTCGGCCGCCGTGAAGGCGCAGGCGCAGATGATGGCGGGAGACCAAGGGGTCACTGAGAACCTCGCCCCGGCCCAGAAAAGCGCCGTCCCTGACGGCCATCACCAGGCCACGGTCAGGACCGTCCAGGACCGCGAGGTGCCACGGACCGGCCAAGGTGGCCAGAGCCGCCTCCGCGGCTGCCTCACCCGCCGATCGCCGGCGCAACGAGGCCGAGGCCTCTCCCGGCAGGAGCCAGTGGTGGTCCGGGACGGCGGTGGGAGTGCTCATTGCTCCAGAATCGCCGCTGGGGACCGTCGCGTCGCCGTCGGTCAGCCCCGGGTGTGGACAACCTCGGCGTTCGGGGATGTTCATGGTCACTGTGGACACGGGCGGATCCCGGTGTGAACCCGGTTGGGGGAAGATGGCCCCATGACTGACACCGACGCGCCCCGCGGATCCGCTCCCGTCCCGGCCCCCTCCTCGGCACGCTCCGATCAGCGTGGCCCCGTGGATCTGAGCGCCATCCCCACCGCCGCCCGGGAGCGTTGGAGCGAGCTGGTGCGTGACATCGAGGCCGCCCGCGACGCCTACTACAACGCGATCGATGCCGAGAGCCCCCTGTCCGACGCCGACTACGACACCCTCTATCGGGAGCTGGAGGGACTGGAGGCGGCCCACCCCCTCCTGGCCCGAGCCGGGTCACCGACCCGCTCCGTGGGCGGGCGCGCCGTCACCGACTTCGCCCCCGCCCCGCACCACGAGCGCATGTACTCCCTTCAGGACGTCTTCTCCCTCGACGAGGTCCAGGAGTGGGCCGAGCGCATGGTCGCCGAGACCGGGGTCGGCGACGACGAGCTCGCCATGACAGCAGAGGTCAAGATCGACGGCCTGGCCGTGGCCCTGACCTACGAGGACGGCATCCTCACCCGGGCCGCGACCCGCGGCGACGGCACCACCGGTGAGGACGTCACCGGTAACGTGCGCACCATCGCCTCGGTCCCCCTCGTCCTGGCCGGCGACGCCCACCCGTCTCTGCTCGAGGTGCGCGGAGAGGTCTACTTCCCCACCCAGGAGTTCGAGGCCTTCAACGAGGAGCGCCGCACCCGGAACGTGCAGCGGCAGGCCGACGGAGCCCCCCTCCTGCAGGTCTTCGCCAACCCCCGCAATGCGGCCGCCGGCTCGCTGCGCCAGAAGAACCCCGCTGTCACCGCCTCCCGGCCCCTGGCGATGATCGCCCACGGAGTCGGTGCGATCACCCCCGCACCGGGGGAGAGCCTCCCCACCCGGCAGCACGAGTGGTACGAGCTGCTGGCCGGCTGGGGGCTGCCGGTGTCCCCCTACAACGCCGTGGTGAGGGGACGCGTCGAGCGTGAGGCTTACATCGAGCGCTATGCCGCCCACCGCCACGACCTCATCCACGAGATCGACGGCATCGTCTTCAAGCTAGACGACCACTCCCTTCAGCGCCGCCTGGGCCACACCTCCCGAGTGCCCCGCTGGGCCACCGCCTACAAGTACCCTCCCGAGGAGGTCCGTACCCGCCTGCTGGACATCGCCGTCCAGGTCGGACGCACCGGCCGCGTCACGCCCTTCGGCATGATGGAGCCGGTCCTCGTCGCCGGCTCGACGGTGGCCCGCGCCACCCTCCACAACGCCACCGAGGTGGCCCGCAAGGGCGTGCGCATCGGGGACATGGTCATCGTGCGCAAGGCCGGCGATGTCATCCCTGAGATCCTGGGGCCGGTCGCGGACCTGCGTGACGGCAGCGAGCGGGACTTCGTCATGCCGACGCACTGCCCCTCCTGCGGCACCGAGCTGGCGCCGGCCAAGGACGGCGACGTCGACCTGCGCTGCCCCAACACCCGGTCCTGCCCCGCCCAGCTCACCGAGAGGATCGCTCACATCGGCTCCCGGGGCGCTCTGGACGTCGAAGGGCTGGGGGATGAGGCCGCCGGCGCCCTGACCCGCCCCGACGCCGGACGCCTCGAGGCCCTGACGGCGCTCGCGGCGGGGCGGAGCCTGGAGACCGAAGGCGGACGGCTCAGCCTCCCGCCCGGAGAGCTCGAGTCCCTCCACGTCTCCCAGCGAGTGGAGGCCGTCGAGGAGCTCCTGAAGCAGGCGGGGATTACCGAGCAGACTCCGGTGCTCACTGGCGAGGCCACCCTGTTCGACCTGACCGAGGACGACCTGCGCGAGGTCTTCGTCTGGCGCCCCGTCTCCCGTCGAGGCGTGCCCACCGGTGACTGGCGCCTGAGCCGGTTCTTCTGGACCAAGCAGACCTACGACGCCGACGGTCGGGTCAAGAAGGCGACAGCGCCGGGGAAGAATGCCACCGCGATGCTCTCCCAGCTCCGCCAGGCCCGCAGCCGCCCGCTGTGGCGCATCCTGGTGGCTCTGTCGGTGCGCCACGTCGGCCCGACCGCCGCTCGGGCCCTGGCGGCGCGCTTCAGGTCCCTGGAGGCCCTGTGCCAGGCCGATGTCGCCGAGCTGGCCGAGGTCGACGGCGTCGGCCCCACCATCGCCGAGTCCTGGGCCAGGTGGCGTGAGGTCGACTGGCATCGCGAGATCCTCAGCCGCTGGGAGGCCGCCGGGGTCCGCACCCGGGAGGAGGACTCGGAGGAGCAGGAGGAGCCGGCGCGCACCCTGGAGGGCCTGACCGTCGTCGTCACCGGCTCCCTGGAGGGATTCACCCGGGACAGCGCCAAGGAGGCCATCGTCTCGCGCGGCGGCAAGGCCTCGGGCAGCGTCTCGAAGAAGACGAGCTTCGTCGTCGTGGGGGACAAGGCGGGCTCCAAGGAGACCAAGGCCCGCGAGCTGGGGCTGACGATCCTTGACGAGGAGGGCTTCGTGGCGCTCCTGGAGGGCGGACCCCAGGCGGTCTCCTGAGGACGCACGAACGGGGTGGGGCACCTCCTGACAAGGAGGTGCCCCACCCCGTTCGCGACTCGGCTGTTACGGGCGCTGATACCGGCTCAGTAGTGGCTGTGGACCACCGTGTTCGTGTCGACCCAGTTGTAGATCCACTGCGCCTCGGGGACCGGCATGTTGACGCAGCCGTGGGAGCCGGAGTACCCGAAGCTGGAGCGCCAGCCCGCGCCGTGGAAGGCGTAGCCGCTGTAGAAGTAGCTCACCCACGGGACGTCCTCGGCGACGTAGGGGGAGCCGTCGGCGTTCTCACCGCGCATGGTCTGGGACTCGTACTGCAGGTAGACCTTGTAGGTGCCGGTGACCGTGGGGGTCTCGGCGGCGCCGTCGACGATGGAGACCGGGCCGTGCACGACGGTCGCCCCCTCGTAAGCGGTCACCGTCTTGTTCGACAGGTTGAGGTCGACCCACTTCTCACCCGGAGCGGCCTGGTAGGGCAGCTTCTCCGCACCATTGGCGATGGTGCGCTCCTTCCACTCCGCCTTGACCGTCGTGGCCTCGAAGGAGCCGGAGTAGGCCTTGTTGCTGCCCAGGGACTGCGTGATCGCGGTGGTCACCGCGTCGGCGTTGTTGACGGTCTTGCCGTCCTTGGCCTCGGTCGGGGTGGAGACCACCTGGCCGCTGGCATTGACGTTGCGCTCTCCGGTGACGGGCTCGGAGCTGGCCTCCTCAGCCTGTGACTTGACCCACTGGGAGACCTTTGAGGAGTCCACGGCGATGGTCGGGGCGGACTCGGTCGAGTTGGTGATCTTGATCCACGAGGCCTTGTCCGTGTTCTCCGCCGTGTAGGAGTCCTCGCCCATGGTGATGGTGACGTCCTGGGAGACCCAGCCGTTGGCCTTGTCGGCGACCTTCTGGGCGTCGGAGTCGGAGACCTTCGGGGCGGCGTCCGTGATCGTCAGGGAGATCGACGAGGAGTCCAGGGACGTGGCGGCCTTCTGCGCGGCCTGGGCCAGGGTGTTGGCGTCCAGGGAGGATCCCTTGGCCGAGCTTGTGGTGGTGAAGGTGGCGCCGTCCTCGCCCAGGACCACGGTGGCGTTGCGTGCCTTGGCGCGGTCCTCGGGGATCAGGGAGGTGGCGTAGCTGCTCACCTTGGTCTTGTCGGTGGTGGAGACCACCGGGACCTCGCTCTTGCCTTGGGAGACCAGGGCGCGGAACTTCTCACCGAGCGTGTCGCCCCGGGCCATGACGGCGTCGGCGGTCGCCTGGGCGTCCACGGTGGTTCCCAGGTCCGCCAGAGAGGCGCTGGCGGTGACGTCTCCGGAGATGTCGACCTTGGTGCTCTTGGCGCGCTCCTCAATGGCGGCCACCACCTCCTGCCGGCTCTTGCCGGAGACGTCGGTGCCGGCCACAGTGGTTCCCGGGACGGCCCGGCCGTCGTAGTGCGCGGCGTAGGCGTAGCCTCCGGCACCGGCGACACCCAGCAGGAGGAGCGCTGCGGCCGCGACTCCCAGGGGCCAACGGCGACGCCGCCGCGACTCGGTCGGGGACGGCTCCGCAGCGGTGGAGGTCAGCGCCGGGAAGGCGTTCGTCCCCGGGACGGCCGCAGCGGAATAACCGGCACTGACAGTGCTCTCGGTTCCTGAAGCGCCCTCGAGCGTCGACTGATCGTCGGGCTCGCTGCCGGAGCCCTGTTCTGAGGTCGCTGCCGGGGCGATGGCCTCGATCTCCTCAGTACTGCTCTGCTCGGCGCTCGTACCGCTTGAGGCGGTATTGGCGGAATGGGCCTGCGGTGCCGTGGCTTTCGCAGCCGCCTGGAAGACGGACTGACGACGCACGCCTTCGGGCTGCCCGTAGGGCGTGCTGAGCACAGTGGTCTCGCTCTGTGAGGCTTCTCCCTGGTGCTGCGTGCCAGCGGGGGAAGTGTTGCTGCTCATGCATCCTCGTCCCTCGGCCACGGGTCCCGTGTGGGGCGGGGTGGCCGAATTCAGTGGTCCATCCGACCTCCGGTGGTCCAAGGTGCTGGATGGAGGTCTGACCCAAGGGCTGTTCCTGGTCCGACCTGCGTCAACGCGGCAGCGCCGTCGCCGGCGGGGCGGTCCTCACCCTGGTGATTACCATGACATCTGTGAAACGAGATGATGTCAATCATCCTCGGGGATGAGGCTCTGTGAGATCGCACGAATTCGGTGTCGGTTCAGTTTCCTAGGAACCCGCAGCGCCTGGCGCCATGCACCGCCGGCGGGGGAGGGGCGCCGATGCGGGCCGGGCGTGCCGGTCACGCCTGCGATGTCGACGCGGTGGGGCCGCAGCCCGGCTCGACCCGGCTAGACTCCACACCATGTCTGCTATTTCCACTGATGAGGTCGCACGGGTTGCGGCGCTGGCTCGGGTCGCCCTGAGCGATGAGGAGGTGTCGCGTCTGGCCGGAGAGCTGGACGCGGTCGCCTCCTCCTTCGCCCGGGTCACGAGCGTGGTCACGCCCGACCTGCCGGCGACCTCCCACCCCGTGCCCCTGACCAACGTGCTGCGTGAGGACGTTCCGGCCCCCACGCTCGACGTCGACGAGCTCCTGGCCGGCGCGCCGGCCAGCGAGGACTCCATGTTCCTCGTTCCGCAGATCCTGGGGGAGGACTCCGCCTCATGAGCGCTCACAGCACCAACGCCCTGGCCGACCTCATCAGGAGCAGCGCCGCCGCGCAGGCCGCGGCCCTGGCGGCGGGGGAGGTCTCCTCACGCGAGCTCACCCAGGCCCACCTCGACCGCATCGCCGCCGTCGACGGCGCCGTCGGGGCCTTCCTCGACGTCGATGCCGAGTGCGCCCTGAGCCAAGCCGACGCCGCTGACGCCGCCCGCAAGGAGGGCCAGGTGACCAGCGAGCTGACCGGTGTGCCGGTGGCCGTCAAGGACCTCATCGTCACCCGAGGCCAGGTCACCACCGCCGCCTCACGGATCCTCGAGGGATGGGTGCCGCCCTATGACGCCACCCTCGTGCGCAACCTGCGCGCCGCCCGCACCCCGATCCTGGGCAAGACCAATCTCGACGAGTTCGCCATGGGCGGCTCCACCGAGCACTCGGCCTTCGGCCGCACCGCCAACCCCTGGGACCTGGGCCGCATACCGGGAGGATCCTCGGGTGGCTCGGCCGCGGCCGTGGGCGCCTACGAGGCCCCCGTCGCCGTGGGCACCGACACCGGGGGCTCGATCCGCCAGCCCGCGGCCGTCACCGGCACAGTCGGCGTCAAGCCGACCTACGGCACGGTCTCGCGCTTCGGCGTCATCGCCATGGCCTCCTCCCTCGACACGCCCGGCCCCATGGCCCGCACGGTGCTGGACACCGCTCTGCTGCACGACGTCATCGCCTCCCACGACCCGCTGGACTCGACCTCGCTGCCGGACGCCCCGCGCGACATGGCTGCCGTGGTCCGGGCCGCCCAGGAGGGGAGGGACCTGACCGGACTGCGAGTCGGCGTCATCTCCGAGCTCGACGGCGGAGAGGGCTACCACGACGGCGTCGTGGCCTCCTTCCACGCCGCCCTGGAGCTGCTTGAGGCGGCCGGCGCGCAGGTGGAGACCGTCTCCCTGCCGCACCTGGAGTACGCGCTCGACGCCTACTACCTCATCATGCCCGCCGAGGCCTCCTCCAACCTGGCCCGCTACGACGGGATGCGTTACGGCCTGCGGGTGGAACCGACGTCGGGACCGGTCACCGCCGAGACCGTCATGGCGGCCACCCGCGGGGCGGGCTTCGGTGACGAGGTCAAGCGCCGCATCATCCTGGGCACCCACGTGCTGTCGGCCGGCTACTACGACGCCTATTACGGCTCGGCCCAGAAGGTGCGCACTCTCGTGCAGCGCGACTTCGCCGCCGCCTGGGACAAGGCGGACATCCTCGTCTCGCCCACCGCCCCGGTGACGGCCTACCGCTTCGGGGAGAAGGACGACCCGCTGGCGATGTACAAGCTGGACGTGACCACGATCCCGGCCAACCTCGCGGGGGTCCCCGGCATGAGCCTGCCCTCGGGGCTGAGCGATGACGGGCTTCCGGTGGGCTTCCAGATCCTGGCGCCGCAGAGGGCCGATGACCGCCTGTACCGCGTGGGTGCCGTCCTGGAGGCCGCGCTGGAGGAGACATGGGGGGCGCCGCTGCTGTCGCGTGCGCCCGAGCTGGAGGAGACACGATGAGTGACACGCTGATGGACTTCGACGAGGCCGTTCGCCGCTACGACCCGGTCCTGGGACTCGAGGTGCACGTCGAGCTGGGAACCGCCACCAAGATGTTCGACGCCGCCCCCAACGTCTTCGGCGCTCAGCCCAACACGATGGTGACCCCCACGTCGGTGGGCCTTCCCGGTGCGCTGCCGGTGGTCAACGCCCGCGGCGTGGAGTACGCCATCCGTATCGGCCTGGCCCTGGGCTGTGAGATCGCGCAGTCCTGCCGCTTCGCCCGGAAGAACTACTTCTACCCGGACCTGGCCAAGGACTTCCAGACCTCGCAGTCCGATGAGCCCATCGCCTACGACGGCGCCCTGGAGATCGAGATGGAGGACGGCTCCTTCTTCACCATCCCGATCGAGCGGGCTCACATGGAGGAGGACGCCGGCAAGAACACCCACATCGGGGGTGCCGACGGCCGTATCGAGGGCGCCAGCCACTCCCTGGTGGACTACAACCGCGCCGGCGTGCCGCTGGTGGAGATCGTCACCCGCCCCATCGAGGGCACCGGTGCCAGGGCGCCTCAGGTCGCCGCCGCCTACGTACGCACCCTGCGCGACATCTTCCGGGCCCTGGGCGTCTCCGAGGCGCGTATGGAGCGCGGCAACGTGCGCGCCGATGTCAACGTCTCCCTGCGCGAGTCGCCCGACGCGCCGCTGGGCACCCGCACCGAGACCAAGAACGTCAACACCTTCCGTGGGATCGAGCAGGTCGTCCGCTACGAGATCCAGCGTCAGGCCGCCATCCTGGCCGCCGGGGGAGAGGTGCTTCAGGAGACCCGTCACGGCCAGGCCGACGGCACCACCCGTGCCGGTCGTGTCAAGTCCGACGCCGACGACTATCGCTACTTCCCCGAGCCGGACCTGGTTCCGGTGGCGCCCAGCCGTGAATGGGTCGAGGAGATCCGTGCGGGGTTGCCCGAGATGCCCGCGGCCAAGCGTCGTCGCCTCAAGGCCGAGTGGGGCCTGAGCGACACCGAGATGCGCGACGTCGTCAACGCCGGGGCGCTCGAGCTCATCGAGGCCACCGCGGCAGCGGGGATCACCGGCCAGGCCGCCCGCAAGTGGTGGATGGGTGAGCTCTCCCGCAGGGCCAAGGAGCAGGAGACGGCCCTGGAGGACATGGCCGTCACTCCCGAGCAGATCGCCGAGCTGCAAGGGCTGGTGGACTCCGGTCGCCTGACCGACAAGCTCGCCCGCCAGGTTCTCGAAGGGGTCCTGGCCGGTGAGGGTGATCCTGAGGCCGTGGCCGCCGCTCGCGGGCTCGAGGTCGTCTCCGACGACTCCGCGCTGCTGGCCGCCGTGGACGAGGCCCTGGCCGCCAACCCGGACGTGGCAGACAAGATCCGCGGCGGTAAGGTCCAGGCGGCCGGCGCCATCGTCGGAGCCGTCATGAAGGCGACCCGCGGCCAGGCCGATGCCAAGCGCGTGCGTGAGCTCGTCATGGAGCGCGTGCAGGGCTGAGGCGGGTCTCACCACTCGTCTCCTGAAGCCTCCCTCCGTACAGCTGCCCTCTTGCGTCGAGGCCGACTCGGAGTACTCCGGCCCGTCACCGCTGCATCCAGCCAGTGGTGACGGGCCGGACTGTCCGTTGTCGGCGGTTTCCCTCAGCATCTCCGGTGGCTCGCATCGGTGATGGAGGGGTCGCGCGCAGGGTGAGATTGCTTGCGAAAGCCGCTCGGGATCTCAGCATCCGGTCATAGTAGGACCGTCATCCGAGTGGCTGGCGGTCGGTGAGAGATAGGCTCGGGGTACTGACGTCAAGTCCCGCCCATCCCACGAGGAGTGCCCATGGTTCAGCCCAGTCCCAGTTACACCGTCGCCCTGTACCTCGAGGTACCCGCCTCCCAGAAGGCGGTGGCCCGCCTGGTCGACACTGCCACTGCGACTGGTGCCATCGTCACCGGCGTCGACGTGGCCGATTCCGACGGCGACAAGCTCACCGTCAATCTCACTGCGGACACCCGGGACTCCAAGCACCGCAACGAGCTGGTTGCCAAGTTGGAGGAGATCGACGGCGTCATCGTCCGCAACGTCGGCGACTCGACCTTCCTGACTCACGTCGGAGGCAAGATCGAGATCGCTAGCAAGTACCCGATTCACAACCGTCGTGACCTGGCCCGCGTCTACACCCCCGGAGTGGCCCGCGTCTGCAAGGCCATCTACGACCACCCCGAGCGCGCCCGGATGCTCACCATCAAGAAGAACACGGTCGCCGTCGTCACCGACGGGACCGCGGTCTTGGGGCTGGGGGACATCGGCCCGTCCGCAGCCATGCCCGTCATGGAGGGCAAGGCCGTTCTGTTCAAGCAGTTCGGCAACGTGGACGCCTGGCCGGTGGCCCTGGACACGAAGGACCCCGAGGAGATCATCTCCATCGTCAAGGCCATCGCCCCGGCCTACGGCGGCATCAACCTGGAGGACATCGCCGCCCCCAAGTGCTTCGACATCGAGGCCCGCCTGCGCGAGGAGCTCGACATCCCGGTCTTCCACGACGACCAGCACGGTACCGCCATCGTGACCCTGGCGGCCCTCATCAACGCTCTGAAGATCGTGGGCAAGAAGATCGAGGACGTGCGCATCGTCCTGTCCGGTGTCGGTGCGGCCGGCAGCGCCATTGCCAAGCTGCTCATGGCGCACGGCGCCACGGACATCGTCGGCTACGGGCGCACCGGGGCCCTGTCTGCGGCGAACACCGAGGGGATGAACGAGCACCGCAAGTGGCTGGCTGAGAACACCAACCCGCGTCAGGTGACCGGTTCCCTCAAGGAGGGCCTTAAGGGAGCCGACGTCTTCATCGGCGTCTCGTCGGGCAACCTGCTCGAGCCCGAGGACCTGGAGGCCATGAACGACGGCGCCATCGTCTTCGCCATGGCCAACCCGATCCCGGAGGTCGACCCGATCCGCGCGGCCGACTACGCCGCCGTGGTGGCGACCGGACGCTCGGACTTCCCCAACCAGATCAACAATGTGCTGGCCTTCCCCGGACTCTTCCGCGGCCTGCTCGACACAGGCATCACCGACATCTCCACCGAGCTGCTGCGGGCCGCGTCCACCGGCATCGCCTCGGTGATCGCCGATGACGAGATCAGCTCGGTGTACATCATCCCCGGCGCCTTCGACACCCGGGTCGCCGATGCCGTGGCCAAGGCGGTCCGCAAGTTCGCCGAGACGGAGTGAGAAGCATAGGTTCCAGGTGACGTAGCCAGGGGCGTGAGACACCTTCGGGTGTCTCACGCCCCTGGCGGTACTCAGGACCTGGGCTGAGCTCGATCGTCGGTCACGACAACGGAGACATCAGCGCAGCCAGGAGTCGCCGACCAGGCGAGACCACCAGGCGCCCAGCCCCAAGGTGTCGCCGGCCCGAGTCAGGGCGAACAGAATGGCGGACAGGGTCAGAACCCAGTGGAGATCGACCAGGGGGTTGGTCGCGGCGTTCTCGGTGCCTCCGGTTCCGATGGGCCACAGGGCCAGATACAACGGCACCATGAGTGCTGAGGCCGCGAAGGCGCTCACCTTGAGTCCGATGCCCAGAGTCAGGGCGACGCCCACCCCGAGCATCCCGGCCATGAACAGCCAGTCGCTCACCGGGTTGGCCAACAGCTCGAAGGCGCTCCCGAAGGGGCTGTGAACCGCCACGCCCTTGATGAAGCCCTGGGCGGGCTGACCTCCGTTGATCCAGGCCATCTGACGAGGGGTGGAGAATCCAAGGCCGAACGTCTTGTCCAGGAAGGTCCACAGGAAGATGAAACCGACGACGATCCGCAGGGCGGCCAGCACGATGCGAGCCGACGGGCTGGTCACGATGTCGGATCCGGAACGAGGGCGCTTGGCGCCACGAGTGGAAGCAGGCACGGGAGGTGCTCCTTGATGATCGCTGGGGTCCGATGCCGGACACCAGTAGTTGAACAGTAAACTGACTGGCCGATTGTAGACATACCGGACTGCTCGGTGGATACTGACGAACGGCGGGGTGTTGTCGATACGCGGCGATGCGTTCATCGAAACGGTTGGAATGACGGGGAAAAGTCGATGTGTCCTGGATCATGGGCGATCGGTTTGACGTCTGAGGGGTGGACCTGCTTAAAGTACAGCCCGCTGCCGGACGGCTCGGGCCTTGCTTGAGACCTTCCAGCGGCGAACTCACTACAACAGAACGTCGATCGGTGTGACCGGGAACAATGCTCCTGAGGTTGACGTCGAACCGACAAATGTTCTAGAGTAGCGGAGTTGCTCGCCAGAGCGAAGTTGAGTCAAAAGGCTTGATTGAGTTCCGGCTGGGTGTGTTGTTTGAGAACTCGATAGTGT
>NZ_KV789123.1:0-12970 GCF_001807465.1 Actinomyces sp. HMSC08A09
GGGGATTTCTCACCCGCTCCATGCCCGCCCCGTGGCCGACCCCGAGGCCCGCGCCCAGGTCGAGCAGGCCTGGAACCTGGGCCCCGAGTACCTTCTGCCCGCGACTCCGGGCCGCGACGCCACCGCCATCCTCTCGGCGCTCCTGGAGGGGAGCCTGGGTGGCGCGGTTGTCGGCGGCATCGACCTGCGCGACTTCCCCGACCCGGGCCTGGCCCGCGCGGCCCTGGCCGCCAGCGGCTTCACCGTCCAGCTCGAGGTGCGCCGCAGCGAGGTCAGCGAGCACGCCGACGTCGTCCTGCCCGTGGCCCCGGCCGTGGAGAAGAACGGCACCTTCGTCAACTGGGAGGGGCGCGTGCGCCCCTTCGGCCAGGCCCACGTCTCGCGCTCGCGCACCGACCGCCAGGTCCTGGGCATGCTCGCCGACGAGATGGGAGTCGACCTGCAGGTCGACGACCTGGTCGTCCTGCACGAGCAGCTCGCCGACCTGGGCCTGTGGCGCGGGCAGCGCCCGTCGGTCGCCTTCGGGCCCGCCCCGGCGGTCTGCGCCGGCGCCCCCGTCGCCGCCGACGACGGCGTGGAGGCCCGACTGACCACTCACAAGCCCATGCTCGACGCCGGGCGCCTCCAGGACGGTGAGCCCTTCCTGGCCGCCACCGCCCTGCGCCCCGTCGCCCGGGTGGGCGCCGACCTCGCCCAGCGCCTGTCGCTGGCAGCCGGCCAGGAGGTGACCGTGGCGACCGCCGCCGGATCCATCACCCTGCCGGCCGTCGTCGGCGGTGTCAGCGACGGCACCGTGTGGCTGCCCGAGTGCTCGGCCGGCTCCACCGTCCACCAGACCCTGGGCGCCGGGCACGGCTCCCAGGTCACCGTGACCCATGCAGCGGAGGTACTGAGGTGAACCCGATCTACGCGGCTCAGGCCGCTGCCGACGACGCCCTGCCCAACGGGGGCGTGACCGCCGACTTCTCCGCCGAGACCTGGTGGCTGACCCTCATCAAGGCCGGCTTCATCGTCGCCTTCCTCATCGTCAGCGTCATGATGGCGCTGTGGGTGGAGCGGCGCGGCCTGGCCCGCATGCAGACCCGCCTGGGCCCCAACGTCAACGGCCCCCTCGGCCTGCTCCAGGCGGTCGCCGACGCCGGCAAGCTCATCATGAAGGAGGACTTCTGGCTCAAGGGGGCCGAGAAGGTCATCTACCTCCTGGCGCCGCTCATCGCCGCCTTCAGCGCCTTCATGGTCTACGCGGTCATCCCCTTCGGGCCGCAGGTGAGCATCTTCGGCCACTCCACGCCCCTGCAGCTGACCGACTTCCCGGTGGCGGTCCTCTACATCCTGGCCATCACCGCCTTCGGCGTCTACGGGATCATCCTGGGCGGCTGGTCCACGCACTCCACCTACCCGCTCTTCGGTGCCGTGCGCAGCGCCGCTCAGGTCATCTCCTACGAGCTGAGCATGAGCCTGTCCATCCTCACGGTCTTCCTGGCCTCGGGGACCATGTCCACCTCCGGGATCGTGACCGCCCAGCAGCGCATCTGGTGGGCCGTGGCGATGGTGCCCAGCTTCATCATCTACGTCATCTCCATGGTCGGTGAGGTCAACCGCCTCCCCTTCGACCTGCCCGAGGCCGAGGGCGAGCTCGTCGCCGGCCACATGGTCGAGTACTCCTCGATGAAGTTCGCCTGGTACTTCCTGGCCGAGTACATCAACATGTTCAACGTCTCGGCCGTGTGCGTCACCCTGTTCCTGGGCGGCTGGCGCTCGGCGATCCTCAGCCTGTTCTGGGAGGGCGCCAACTCCGGCTGGTGGCCGATGCTGTGGTTCGTCGCCAAGGTCTGGGCCGTCATGTTCTTCATGATCTGGACCCGCGGAACCCTCGTGCGCATCCGCTACGACCACTTCATGAAACTGGGCTGGAAGGTCCTCATCCCGATCTCCCTGGTCTGGTTCGTGCTGGTGGCCGTGGTGCGCGCCTTCCGCACCTTCTCGGGCGCCTCCGTGCAGGCACTGCTGCTGCCGATGGCCGTCGTCTTCTGCGTCATCATGTTCATCCTCTTCCTCATTCCCGACAAGGAGGAAGAAGAGGAGCTCTACGAGGACTATGAGGACGACGACGAGGACGCCGACGACGAGGATGTCGAGATCCTGGACGCCGAGGACGACCACGTCGCCTTCCTCGAGGGCTTCCCGGTCCCGCCGCCTCCGGGCAGCTCCCTGCCGCCCTCACCGCGCGCCCGCCGCGCCGCCCTCGCTGCGGAGGAGACAGATCCCGAGACCGGGGCGGCCACCGCCGTCGGCCTCCTGGAGGACACCGACATCGAGGACGACGACGCAGCCGGTTCCGCAGACTCCGCCGCCTCTGCCGAGTCCCCCGACTCAGCAGATGTGGCCGGCACGGCAGCTCCGGCCGGTACGGACGCAGCCACCGCCCTGCCCACCTTCACTCTTGACCTCAAGGCCGATCCGGCCGGCGGCAAGGACACAGACACGGCCGCTGAGGCACCCCAGGAGGGAAAAGATGACTGATCGCCCCCACCGTTCCCGGGGCTCGCAGCACGACAAGTGGTTGCGTGACGCTCCCTCCGCCCTGGCCCGCGCCTTCGCGCCCGTGGCCGGCTACGGGGTCACCATCTCCTCGATGTTCCGCCCGGTGGTCACCGAGCAGTACCCCTTCGAACCGCCGCAGGTGATGCCCCGCTACCACGGGCGCCACCAGCTCAACCGCTACGACGACGGCCTGGAGAAGTGCATCGGCTGCGAACTGTGCGCCTGGGCCTGCCCCGCCGACGCGATCTACGTCGAGGCCGCCTCCAACGAGCCCGGCGCCCAGTACTCGCCCGGCGAGCGCTACGGGCGCGTCTACCAGATCAACTACCTGCGCTGCATCTTCTGCGGCATGTGCATCGAGGCCTGCCCCACCCGGGCCCTGACCATGTCCACCGACTTCGATGAGCTCGTCGGCCCCGGCCGTGAGGGCCTCATCTACGAGAAGGAGGACCTGCTGGCCCCCGTGCCCGAGGGCGCCGTGTCCGCGCCCCATCCCATGGTCGAGGGCACCGAGGACGGCGACTACTACCGCGGGAAGGTCGTCGGCTCCACCCAGGCCCAGATCGACTGGGTGCGCAGCCACCGACCCGAGGACCCCAGCCTGGAGTCCGCCCGCGCCAAGGCCGCCCCCGCCGCCTCCGGCCGGGGCAGCCGCCACACCGTGAAGGGAGCCCTGCGATGAGCACCCTGCTGATGACCGGAGCCCCCGCCGTCGCCCCGACCGCCCTGACTCAGGACGGTCACCTGGGGCTGGGCGAGGCCATCGTCTTCGGCGTCGTCGCCCTGGTCACCGTGGCCTGCGGCATCGGCGTCCTGACCGCCAAGCGAGCCGTGAACGCCGCCATCAACATGATCGGCATCATGATCTCGCTGGCCGTCCTCTACATCGTCAACGAGTCACCCTTCATGGGCATCACCCAGGTCGTGGTCTACACCGGCGCCGTCATGACCCTCGTCCTGTTCGTCATCATGCTCGTGGGTGTCGGCGGTGACGAGCCGGTGGGTGCCGCCGGTACCGTCATGAGGCGCCCGGTCCTCATCCTCCTGGGACTGGGGCTGGCCGGCGCCCTGACCGCCGTCGTGTGGCGCTCCACCCTGCCGAAGCCGGCCGGTCTCAAGGACGGCGCCAAGGCCGCCCCCGACCTGCTGGCCGTCACGCTCTACCACGACCACGTCGTCACCATGGAGCTGACCGCCATCCTGCTCATCGTCGCCGCCGTCGGCGCCCTGACCCTCACCCACCGCCAGCGCATCCGGGCCCGGCTCAGTCAGCGGGCGGTGGCCGCGAGCAAGATGCAGGACTATGCCGCCAAGGGCGCCCACCCGGGCCAGAAGCCCATGCCCGGCGTCTACGCCTCCACCAACTCCGCCGCCGCCCCGGCCCTGGACGCCCAGGGCGAGGCCGTCGAGGAGTCCGTGCCCCGGGTCCTGCGGGCCCGCGGCCAGGGCCTGGAGCTGTCCGACGTCTCCCCGGAGATGGGACTGGCCCAGCGCTCGGGCACAATCGTCTCCCGTCTGGCCGGGGCCGGCCAGACCGGTCAGGCCGGCGGCCCCCGGGACGCCCGCCGCTCCGGGATGCCGTCCATGCCCGGCGCCGCCGCCCCCACCGTCAAGCAGCCCGTCCTCAGCGATGACGGGGCAGCCGACTCGGCCGCCCCGGAGCAGAAGGAGGAGAAGTGAGTCTCCCCATCACCGTCTACCTCATCCTGGCCGGGGTGCTGTTCACCCTGGGGGCACTCACGGTGCTGCTGCGCCGCAACGCCATCATCGAGCTCATGGGGGTTGAGCTCATGCTCAACTCCGTCAACCTCGTCCTGGTCACCTTCTCCCGGATCCACGGCAACCTCACCGGCCAGGTCTTCGCCTTCTTCGTCATGGTGGTGGCCGCCGCCGAGGTCGTGGTGGGTCTGAGCATCGTCGTATCCATCTTCCGCACCCGCAGGTCCACGTCGGTCGACGACGAGAACCTGCTCAAGAACTGAGGGGAGAGACCACCGACATGCTTCCCGCTCCTGTCACCGCCGTTGTGACGCCCCTGACCGAGGCCACCGGCCTGGCCTCCTGGGCCTGGCTGCTCATCGCCGTCCCCGCGGCCTCCGCCGCCTTCCTGCTGCTGGCCGGCCGCCGCTCCAACGCCTGGGGCCACTGGCTGGGCCTGGCCGCCTCTTTCGCCGCCGCCTGCCTCGGCGTGGGCATCCTCGTGCAGGTCCTGGGCCTGCCCGCCGAGGAACGCGTCATCGGCCTGCCCCTCTACCACTGGTTCTCCGCCGGCAACCTGAGCGTCGACGTCGGCCTGCGCCTGGACCCGCTGTCGCTGACCTTCGTCACCCTGGTCACCTGCGTCGGCTTCCTCATCCACCTGTACTCGGTGGCCTACATGGCCCACGACCGCGACCGGCGCCGCTTCTTCGCCTACCTCAACCTCTTCATCGCCGCGATGCTCACCCTGGTCCTGGGTGACTCCTACATCGTGCTCTTCGTCGGCTGGGAGGGCGTGGGGCTGGCCTCCTACCTGCTCATCGGCTTCTGGAACACCGCCGACGCCGACGCCCCCCAGGGCGAGCAGGCCACCAGCCGCGAGAACGCCGCCGCCGCCAAGAAGGCCTTCATCATGAACCGCGTGGGCGACGTCGGCCTCCTGCTGGCCATGATGACGATGGTCGGCCAGGTCGGCTCGGTCTCCTTCGACGCCGTCTCCGCCGCCTCCCTCGACGGCTCGGTGAGCACCGGCTGGCTCACCGCCATCGGCTTCTTCCTGCTCCTGGCGGCCTGTGGTAAGTCCGCCCAGTTCCCCCTCCAGGCCTGGCTGGGCGACGCCATGGCCGGCCCCACGCCGGTCTCGGCCCTCATCCACGCCGCCACCATGGTCACCGCGGGCGTCTACCTCATGGTCCGCTCCGCCGCCGTCTTCGAGGGCGCCCCCAGCGCCCAGACGGCCGTGGCCGTCATCGGCGCCATCACCCTGCTGCTGGGTGCCGTCATCGGAAGCGCGAAGGACGACATGAAGAAGGTCCTGGCCGCCTCCACCATGAGCCAGATCGGCTACATGATGCTGGGAGCGGGCCTGGGGCCGGTCGGCTACGCCTTCGCCATCTTCCACCTGCTCACCCACGGCTTCTTCAAGGCCCAGCTCTTCCTGGGGGCCGGCTCGGTCATGCACGCCATGGGCGACCAGGTCAACATGCGCCGCTTCGGCGGCCTGCGCGGAGCCATGGCGATCACCTGGGCCACCATGGGCATCGGCTGGCTCGCCATCCTGGGGGTGCCGCCCTTCTCCGGATTCTGGTCCAAGGACCGCCTCATCGAGGCCGCCTTCGTCGGCGAGGGCGCCAAGCCCTGGATCCTGGGCACCATCGCCCTGCTGGGCGCGGGCCTGACCGCCTTCTACATGTCCCGCCTGTTCTTCATGATCTTCCACGGCAAGCAGCGCTGGACCACCAAGGAGGACCTGGAGGGCGAGGTCCACCCCCACGAGTCCGGCTGGCTCATGACCCTGCCGCTGATCGTCCTGTCCGTGTTCTCCGCGGGCCTGGGCGGGCTGCTGACCTACAACAACATGTTCGTCACCTGGCTGGAGCCGGTCACCGGTCACGCCGAGCACGGCGAGCCGGTCCTTCCGGCCACGGTCATCATGGGCGCCACCCTCGCCCTGGTCGTCGTCGGGGTGCTCGTGGCCTGGTGGATGTATGTGCGCCGCCCGGTGCCCGTCGTCCTGCAGCCCGCCAACCCCCTGGTGGAGGCCGCCCGCAAGGACATGTACCAGGACGCCATCAACGAGGCCCTGGCCATGCGCACCGGCCAGGGACTGGTCCTGGCCACCGACGCCGTCGAGCGCTACGTCGTCGACGGCGCCATCGAGGGTGCCGCCGCGGGCACCGGCGCCCTGGGGCGCCTGACCCGCCGCACCGAGTCCGGGTACGTGCGCTCCTACGCCGGCTACATGCTGGCCGGAACGGTCCTCGTACTCATCGCCGTCCTGGCCGCCAGGTTCTGAGAGGACACGACACATGCCGACTCTTCCCGCATCGCTGCCCGTCCTGACCGTCATGGCGGTCACGCCACTGGCCGGGGCGCTCCTGCTGTGGCTGGTCCCGCCACTGCGCCGGCTCCACGCCCGCGCCGTGGGCCTCGTGTTCTCCCTGGCGGTCCTCGCCCTGGGGCTGTGGGCGCTGAGCGCCTTCGACCTGGCTCAAGCCAGCACCGTCCAGCTGACCGACACCCACTCCTGGATCCCCGCCATCGGCGCCTCCTGGGCCCTGGGCGTCAACGGCCTGGGCCTGTCCATGGTGCTGCTGGGCGCCTTCGTCACGCCCCTGGTGCTGCTCGCCTCCTGGGGTGAGGTCCCCGCCGACCGGCAGGGCCTGTTCACCGGGCTCGTCCTGACGCTGGAGTTCTTCATCGTCGTCATCTTCTCGGCCCGGGACCTGCTCCTGTTCTACCTGTGCTTCGAGGCGATGCTCATCCCGGTGTACTTCCTCATCGGCTGCTTCGGCGGGCAGAATCGCCAGCGCGCCGCCCTGAAGTTCCTCCTGTACTCCCTGGCCGGCGGGCTCATCATGCTCATCGGTGTCATCGCCGTCTCCCTGCACTCCGCCAAGAACGGCGTCCCCAGCTTCCTCATCGACTCGGTGGCCGCCAACCTGCACGTGTCCACCTCCGCCGGTCACTGGATCTTCCTGACCTTCTTCATCGCCTTCGCCATCAAGGCGCCGCTGGTCCCGGTCCACACCTGGCTGCCCGACACCGCCGAGCAGGCCACCCCGGGCACCTCGGTGCTGCTCATCGGCATCCTCGATAAGATCGGCACCTTCGGGATGATTCCCCTGGTCCTGCCGATCTTCCCGGAGGCCTCCCGCTGGGCCGCCCCGGTGATCCTGGTCCTGGCTGTCGTCTCCATCATCTACGGGGGCCTGGCCGCCATCGCCCAGGACAACCTCTACCGCCTCATCTCCTACACCTCCGTGAGCCACTTCGGCTTCATGGTCCTGGGAATCTTCATCGGCAACCAGGTGGCCGCCAACGGCGCCATGGTCTACATGGTGGCCCACGGGCTGTCCATTGCCGGCCTCTACCTGGTCACCGGCTTCATGGCCCGGCGCACCGGGACAGTCGCCATCAGCGAGCTCGGCGGCATCGCCCGGGTCATGCCGCTGGTGGCCGGCACCTTCCTGGTCAGCGGGCTGGCCTCCATCGCCCTGCCGGGCCTGAGCGGGTTCGTGCCCGAGTGGATGGTGCTCACCGGCACCTTCTCGGTCTCGCTGGCCCTGGGCGGTGCGGCCGTCGTCGGCGTCGTCATCGCCGCCGTCTACATGCTGCTGCCCTACCAGCGGGTCTTCACCGGGGCGCCCGCCCCCGAGCGCGTGGGCAGCCCCGACCTCGACGGGCGCGAGCGCCTCGTCGTCGTCCCCATCATCGCCGCGATGCTCGCGCTCGGACTGGCCCCGGGCGTCTTCACGTACGCGTTCGACGACGTCGCCCGGCAGGTCGCGCTCACGGTGACCAGCTCCTCGCAGGCTGACGCCTCAGCCCGCGGCGCCGGTGACAGCCCCGATGCCGGCGGTGCGACTGACGCTCCCGCCGCCTCCACCGCTACGGAAGGGAACACCAAGTGAGCCCCTCAGCCACTGCCCCGATCGTCAACTGGGACGCCCTGACGCCGGTCCTCATCATCCTGGGCGCCGGTGTCCTGGGTGTCCTCGTGGAGGCCTTCATCGCCCGGCCCGCCCGTCTGGCCATCCAGTCCACGCTGAGCTTCCTGGCCATCCTGGCCTCCGGGGTCTCCCTGTTCCTGCGCTGGGGCGAGGTCAAGGCCGCCGGAGCCGCCGCCGCAGCCGTGCCCCAGTTCCAGCTCCCCAAGGGCTTCCTGCCGGGCGCCCGCATGTCCGCGGGCCTGACCGAGGACCCCTTCTCCATCGCCGCCCAGGGCATCCTCCTGGGCATCGGGCTGCTGGCCGTCCTGGTGATGGCCGACCGCACCTCGGTCGGTGATGGGGCCTTCGCGGCCCAGGCCGCCGACCGGCCCGGCAGCGCGGAGGAGAGCGAGTCCATCCTGGCCGGGTGGACCACGACCGAGGTCTTCCCCCTGACCCTGTTCTCACTGGGCGGCATGATGCTCTTCGGAGCCAGCAGCGACCTCATCACGCTGTTCGTCATCCTGGAGATGATCTCCCTGCCGCTGTACATCCTGGCGGCCACCGCCCGCCACCGCCGGCTCCTCAGCCAGGAGGCGGCGCTGAAGTACTTCGTGCTGGGGGCCTTCGCCTCCGCCTTCCTCCTCATGGGCTCGGCCCTGCTCTACGGGGTGGCCGGCGCCGTCGACTACAAGACCCTGGGCGAGGCCGTGAGCAGCGCGGCGGGGCAGGACTGGCTCATCCTGGCCGGCCTCATGCTGGTGATCGTCGGCCTGCTGTTCAAGGTGGCGGCCGTGCCCTTCCACGCCTGGAGCCCGGACGTCTACCAGGGTGCCCCCACCCCGGTCACCGGGTTCATGGCCGCCGGCGTCAAGGCCGCCGCCTTCCTGGCCCTGGTGCGCTTCTACTACCTGATCGCCGGCGCCATGGGCTGGGACCTGGCCCCCGCCCTGTGGGCCGTGGCGGCACTGACCATGCTCCTGGGCACCGTCGTCGGGGTGGTTCAGCGCGACGTCAAGCGCATGCTCGCCTACTCGGCCATCGCCCACGCCGGCTTCATGCTCATCGGGATCGGGGCCTACTCCAAGGCGGCGATCTCCGCGCTCAGCTTCTACGCCCTGACCTACGGGATCGCCACCGTGGGGGCCTTCGGCATCATCACCCTGGTACGCTCCCACCGCGACGGCTCCGTGGGCGGCGAGGACGGCGACCTGGATGCCTTCAAGGGCCTGGGACGCCGCAGCCCCTGGGCGGCCGGTGCCATGACCGTCTTCCTGCTGTCCTTCGCCGGAGTGCCCCTGACGGCCGGCTTCATGGCCAAGTTCCGGCTCTTCGCCACCGGCCTGAGCGGCAACGGGACGCCCTTCGTCATCCTCGCCGTCGTCTGCTCGGCCGTGACCGCCTTCTTCTACATGAGGCTCATCGTGCTCATGTTCTTCCATGAGCCCGACGGCGAGCGCTCCGTGGTTGTGGGCAGCCGCGGCCCGATCATCCTGGCGGTCAGCGTTGCGGTGATGGCCACAATCGGGTTGGGCATTTTGCCGCAGACCGCCTTCGACCTGTTCGACCAGACGGCTATGCTCCTTCCGTGATCGGATCACTGCCGCTGAGCGCCCCCGAGCTGGAGTCGCGCATCATCCCCGCCCTCCAGACCATTGAGGACCGCCTCATGGAGGTGGTCACCAGCGCCGACGAGACCATCAATCCGCCGACCTCGCACCTGGCCGAGGCCGGGGGCAAGCGCCTGCGTCCGGTCCTGGCCCTGCTGACCGCCCAGCTCGGCGACCCGGCCCTGGCCACCGGTGAGGAGATCCGCGACGCCGGGGTGGCCGTGGAGCTGACCCACATCGCCACCCTCTATCACGACGACGTCATGGACGAGGCCCCGCTGCGCCGCGGCGCCCCGAGCGCCCAGACCGTGTGGGGCAACTCCGCCGCCATCCTCACCGGCGACGTCCTCGTGGCCCGGGCCTCCCAGTTGGTGGCGGCGCTCGGCCCGGAGGCCGTCATGGCCCACGCCAAGACCTTCGAGCGCCTGTGCATGGGGCAGCTCCACGAGACCCTGCCACGCCCGGCAGGGACCGATCCGGTGGACCACTACATCCAGGTCCTGGCGGACAAGACCGGCTCCCTCATCGCGGTGTCCGCCCGCTACGGGGCGATGCTCACCGGTGCCGGGGCGCGCACCGAGCAGATCGTGGAGGAGTTCGGTGAGCGGATCGGTGTGGCCTTCCAGCTGGCCGACGACGTCATCGACCTCATGAGCGACTCGGCCACTACCGGTAAGACCCCCGGCACCGACCTGCGCGAGGGCGTGGACACCATGCCGGTCCTCCTCCTGCGCAAGGCCCTGGCGGCCGGCGAGCTCGATGCTGCCGGCCAGGCCATCCTCTCGCGCCTGTCCACCGGTGACCTGTCCGATGATGCCTTCCTGGCCGACGTCGTCGCTCGCCTGCGGGAGCACCCCGTCCTGGCCCGTACCCGCGAGATGGCCATGGACTGGGCCGCTCAGGCAGTGGAGGGCCTGGAGGGCTTGGAGGAGGCCGTCCTTGACGGAACCCGGCAGCGCCTGGCCCAGGCCGGCATTGAGGGCGAGCCCGCCGCGGCGGCTGTGGCCGACGCCGGTGAGCGGGTGTCGCAGGTGCGTGCGGCCATGGAGGACTTCGCCCGCATCCTCGTGGACCGGGCCGCTTGAGCATCCGACCTGGGAGCTGACGAGGCTCCCAACTCCCCATGACTTCCCGTGGCGAGTCGAGAAGATACGGGTCGTTTCCCAGCGTGTGAGATGGATCGCGGCGTATAGGGTGTCAGGTACGTGTTCCCAATGCGTTGAAAGGTCCTCGACATGTCGTCCTCGACGCCGCTGCCTCCTGATGCCTGTGCACGACTGTCCCGACGTGGTGTCCTGGCCCTGCCCGCCCTGGCCGGTGCGGGGGCCGTCCTGTCGGGGTGCGGGTTGCTCAAGAAGGGCGATACCGCCTCCTCTGGGAAGAGCTCGGGTGCCGCGTCCCCACGTGCGGTGGCGACCGCGACTGGTCCCCACGGTGGGGTGGTGTTCAGTACGGAGTATCAAGGTGCTCCGATGACGGTGGAGGTCGGGCCGGTCGCGGTGAAGGGAAAGTACACGGTGGCGAGGTTTCACATCTCTACCGACTCAAAAGAAGATGTGTACCTTTCCCAGGCATTCGCCCAACTGGAAAACGTCGGTACGACTGCTGATGTCCGGATGATGTCACTGGAGCAGAGTCTGGTCTACGTCGAGCTTGGAGGGAACACTGAAGACCTCTCCGGTGCGGTCACAAAAGGTGCCCCGAAGGATGCTTTCCCTGTTTTCGGCGCTCTGAATGATGGAGTACATTCTGTGGAGATGCTGCTTCCCAACATGGGTGTTGTTGTCGGTGTTCCTGTGGTGAAGGAGGCGGAGGTGGATTTCAATGTCGATGACGTGATCGCTAAGGCCAACCTTCAGGGTCCCGACCCTGGTCCTTTCAAGCTCGAGCGGGCGACCCTGGCGATGGATGGGTCGTCGGATACGAAGCAGGATGAGAAGTCGACGACCGTGACGGTGGCCGGGGATGTCACGTTCGCGACCGACTCCGATCAGCTCTCGACTCAGGCTGACAGTGTGCTGGCGACTGTGGTGGACCAGATCAAGAAGTATCCCTCTGGTGGAGAACTGACGATCACGGGCCATACCGATGATGTGGCTGATGACGCACACAACCAGGATCTGTCGGAGCGGCGGGCCAAGGCGGTGTCGGAGCGTCTCAAGAAGCTGACGGACTTGTCTGCGTGGAAGGAGTCGGTCTCAGGCAAGGGAGAGTCCTCGCCGCGGGTTCCGAACGACACTGACGAGCGCAGACAGATCAATCGCCGTGTAGAGATTACGCTGACGCCCTCTAAGGCCGCCGAATCCAGTGCGTCACCAAGTGCGAGTGAGGCACCGTCGTCGGCGACCGTGCCTGACCCGGCAGGCCCTGTAGGTAAGGGCCCCGAGGGTGTCGATGTGAAGGTCGGTGGTAAGACCATGCACATGACGATTGACCATGTAGTTAGAGTAGGGGACTACCTGACTGGAAAGGTAGTTCTCACCTCTAGTGAGGCGGTCAGCATGCCGGTTGCTCCCTTCGCATTGCCGGGGAAGATGATGGAAATGCGCGGCCTGTCTGGAGTGTGGTATGTGAGCAGCTTAACCATCCTCAGTGATGGGTTGAGGTATTTGGAAGCCGACTATGCGTACCCCAATGGGAATCGAGTTCCCTTGGCGAATAACTTTGTGTACAGTCTCGAGCCCGGGACTTCCCAGTCCCTCCCGGTTGTGTGGCCAGATGTCGGCGAGGATAGCATCACGATTGATATGCCGGCAGGTGAATATCTTTATACGAAAGAGCGAGTCGTCGCTCGCCTCACAGACATCCCGGTCGTCAGCGCGTAGTGGCCCGGTCACTTAGAAGGGTGGGGCTTGGTCGATGAGGGGTGCGAGTTGGAGGGTGTGGGCGGCTTTGGGGTAGGGGGTGGTCTCGTAGGCTCCGGCTCTCTGGCCGGGTTTGGGGCCGCGGGTCTCTAGCCGTGCCCTGCCGTTGGTGTTGGTGCCGAAACGGGCGTGGTTGTGGGCCTGGTTGTCGAGTGTTCTGTCAAGGGCCCGGTTGAGGCGGTCGATGAGGTCGGGGCCGATCTGTTGGCTCAGGTCGGTTGGTATGACGGTGCCGGGGACGTGGTGCTGGTGGGGGCCGGTCTTGCGGGGCAGGCGGGTGATGGTGCCGTTGGGGTGGCGCTGGTAGACGGTCTTGTCGGGG
>NZ_KV789124.1:0-6767 GCF_001807465.1 Actinomyces sp. HMSC08A09
CCCGGGCGGGCGCCTGCCCGGCGCGCGGCACACCGACCTCCCCCAGGCCCACCCGGCCGCCGGCCGCCAGGGGGCCGACGACGTCGCGGTGCAGCGCCGCCAGCAGCGAGCGCGCCGGGGGCACCACCGGCCGTCCCCGGCCCACCAGGTCCGGCATCCAGCCGACCAGGCGGGTCCCGGCGCGCCACAGCCCGGCCACGGCGTCCAGGCCCGGGTCTCCGGTGGCGGCCTGGGTGAGGGAGCCGGCGACCACCTGCTCGCGCAGGACCTCAGCGGAGACCACCGCGCCCTCGACGCCGCCCGAGGCGATGGCGCCCCGGATCGCGGCCTCGGCGCGGGCCTCGCGCCACCGGCGTCGCAGGGCCTCGTTCCAGCGCAGCTCGGAGCAGGCCTCACGCACCGCAGCCTCGGCGGCGCGCACTCGCTCATCGGCGGCCACGGCCCTGAGCGCCTCCAGCGCCGGATCCTCGGGCGAGGGGGCGCCGTCGGTGGCCGCCCCGGCCCGCGCACCTGCGCCGACCCCACCAACATTCAACCCTTCGGTCGGCATGCCGGCTCGACCCGTCACGCCCCGCGCCACGGGCCTCCCGGCCCTCCTGGGTCCCCTGGGCTCCGACGAACCGATCCCCACAGACATTCGCACCACGCCCCCACTGTGGCACACCACGGTCATCGCCGGCCACAGACGCCCTCAGGCACCCCCTAGCCCCGTATCCCGAGGAAACCAGCACGAGGCGAGCGCACCCCCTAGACTCGATCAGGTGAGTGACTCCCCCTCCCATGACGCACCGGGCTCCGGCCCGCCGCCCGCGACCCCTGGCGCATCGGGTCGGCCACCGCGCAGTCGCCGCCCCGACTACGTGCTCACCGCCGTCGTCGGAGTCCTCTTCTCCCTGGGCGCCTCCGCCCTGCTGGGCCTGGCCGCCGACCAGACCTCGATCCTGCGCACCGGCCTGCTGCTCGGCGCCCTCCTCATGCTGTCCGCCGCCGCCGCCGTGCTGTTCGCCAGCCGCTCCTCGCTGGGCGCGCTCGTCACCGGACTGACCGCACTGACCGCCCAGTCGATGGTCTTCCTGGCCCCCATTCACGCAGCCTCCTTGACTGAGCCCTGGCTGCAGCGGCTCGTCAGCACCGGTTTCATGCTCACCCTGGCGGGACTGTGGCTGGGTGGCTCCTGGGGGATGCGCCAGGCCCGCCGCGCCGGCCAGGCCCAGGGGCACGCCGCCTTCCGCCTCACCGAGGCCGACCGGACCGTGGGCTCCACTCCGACGCCGCCGCCCTCGCGCCGCCGCGACCACCTCCTGTCCCTGCCCTGGGTCATCGCCGGGCTGGCGCTGGCGGCCTTTCTACTGCCCCGCACCTACCTGCGGGCAGTCGCCCCCGGTGTCCAGACCGGGCCGCTGCTGATCGCAGCCGTCCTCGTCTCCCTCCTGGCCCTGGCCGCGGCCGGCGCCTCGACGGCCCGCTCCACCCTCGGCGCGCGCGTCATCGGCCCGGTTCTCGTGCTTGCGGCGGTGCCCACGCTCAGTAACGGTATGATCCCTGGCGGCCACCTGGTCTCCAGGCTCCTGCCGCACGGCCCGAACGCCGTCGTGCTCGCCGCCATCGGCATCGAGCTCATGGCGATCGGCTGGGGAGCACATGTGGCTCGCCGGCAGGGCCGTGCCAACGCACTGGCCAGGCTGCGTTCCGGCGTCTGAGGGGCCCATGCCCGAATTCGTGTCCTGGAGATGACCGGCCCCATCCGGCATCCCCCTCCTACTACCGTGTGCATGCGTAAGGAGACCTCGTGAGCACCGACAACACAGACCGCACCACACCGCAGGCGCCCCTCGCCTCCGACGACGCCGCCCCGTCCTCCCCAACGACGTCGACGCCCACCGCGCGGACACAGGCCACGGACCAGCGTTCAGAAGAGGTGACGGCCAACCCGACCGATCAGCCCGCCGCCTCGCCCTACCTCGCGAGCTTCATCGGCAAGGCCAACCGGGGCTCCCAGTCCTCCTCCCCCGCGCCTCAGGCAACGGCCGCCCAGGCCGGCAAGGCCGCTGCGGCCGGTGCAGGCACCGACACCAACGACGCCGATACCGTCGATACGGTCGATGACGCAGACCACGACGGGGCTGGAGAGAAGGGGGCCGAGGCCACTGACGACGGGGGCGACACCCTCAACCTCCGCGAGCAGGCGTCCTTCCCTGCGGCCGGGAGCCAGGCTGCCGCGGCCGCTGAGTCCGCTGAGACCACTGCCGCGGGCGCTCAGGCAGCTCCAACGCCATCCGAGACCGTGACGCGCAGCGACGAGGCCGTCGCGCCGGCGGTCAGGACCGCTGAGGCCGCCGGGATGCCGCCGTCGATTCCGCCGTCGTCGGAGCCCGGCGAGGTGGGCGACGAGGTGGACGATGAACAGACACCGGTCGCCGTCGAGGCCACGACGACCACGGCTCCTGAGCCTGCGGCAGTCCTCACCGGTTCCACGGTCTCTGCCAGCTCGGCCGTCACCGCCCCGGAAGCATCGTCGCCCGCCCCGGTGGACGATGTGGATGACGAGGCCGAGGCGCCGGCCCCGACGGTCAACGCCGAGCCCCTCAGTCGGCCGGCCGACCGACCGACGACAGCGGCCGCCACCGCGCCTGCAACCACAGAGGCCGCGGTCGCGCAGGGACACGCCTCCGTGACCGAGACCGCCGAGACCGCCTCAGTGTCGGAGGGCCGCATCGAGGTTGAGGACTTCAAGGCGTTCGACGACGTCGAGGACATCGAGGACTCAGCCGAGGGCGATGACCTCGCCAGCCAGGACGTGGACGACGACCGCACCCCCGAGACCCCGGCGATCCCCACCCCCGTGACCGGCTCCCCGGCCGTGAGGGCCGTACCCGTCTCGGTGGCCACCGGTGCGGCCCGATCCTCGAACGGGATCGCGGAGGCCACCCCGCCGACCCCCTCCACCGCAACCAGCACCGCGGATGCCGCCGTCAGCCTGGACGACACTGACAACACCGACGTCGACGACATCGATGGCTTCGACGGCGAGCACGACGCGGAATCCGACGAGGCCGGCGAGACCGAGCAGGCATCCGGTGCCGACGAGGACTCCGAGGACAGTGCCAAGAAGGTTCTTGAGAACGTTGCCGAGGAGGCTGCGCAGCCGGCCACCGCCTCGGCACCCGCCTCGGCGCCCTTCTCGACAGCCCCCACCGCGCAGCCCTGGAGGCCGGTCCCGCCGATCTCCGGCTCCCAGACGCCCACCGACACGACCGACGCAGCCGCCGTCGAGGACGTCGAGGACGTCGACAACACCGATGACGGCTTCGCGCCCATCGAGGCCCCCGCCGTCTCGGCGGCCTTCGCGGCTCCCTCCGCGCCGTCAGCGGACTCGCCGGAGCCCGCCTCATCGAGCCGGCCCGGGGCCGAGCCGCAGGAGCCGGCGTCAGCGCCATCAGCGACCTCGGCGCCATCGGTGCCCGCATCGACGTCACCGGCCGAGCCGGAGGCGGCAGCGCCGGTGAACGCCGCGGCGGACAACCGTCCCTCGGCCCCGTCCTGGCCGGCGACCCCCGCGGCTCAGCTGGCCCGGACGGGCTCCGCCGCCAGCGCCCCCTCGGCGCGTTCCACCGGGTCGGCGCCCTCCGCCCACCCCGCCTTCTCCTCCGGCACCCCGGCCCCCACCGCCTCAACGGAAGGGATGGGCGCGGGGCTGGGAGCAGCCCCCCGGGCCGCCGCCTCCCCGTACATCGAGCACTCCAGTGACCGCCCCGAGGTGCCTGCCAGCACACCGGCCCCCTCCCCGGTGCAGGCGGCGCCGCAACCCGAGCGAGCCCCCTCAACCCAGGCGACCCCCTCTACCCAGCCTGCACCCGCCCCCACGAGCGCCCGGGACTACCGCCCGACCCCGGCAGCCTCGCCGTCGGCCCCCTCCCCGCAGCAGACGCCCGACTGGTTCGCAGCCGCCCCCGCCGGGCGGGGCCTGTCCGCGAGCGCCGACGCCGGTCAGAGCGACGACCCGGAGGAGCGCGGCCGTTCGCGTGCCCGGCAGGCCGCCATGGCCATGACCGGTGCCGAAGAGGAGGACGACGCGATCCTCCTCAAGGGCGCCAGCGTGCTGAGCGCCCCGGGGTCGCGCGTCGAGACCCACTGGGCCGGGGTGCTCGTCGCCGTCGTCCTGTTCCCTCTGGCCTGGTTCCTCGTGCACGACGGCGCCGCCACCCTGACCGGCGGCAACCCCTCGGCCTGGCCCTCGGCTGCCTCCCCGATGGGCGCGCTGGAGATCCTGGGTGGGACCGCGGCCTGCGCCGCCGCCCTGTTCATGATCTCGCGCTCCTCGCTGGGGGCCTTCGTCGTCGGTGCCCTCAGCACAGTCATCGGCCTGCCCTTCATCCTCATGCCGGGGGTCACCAAGTCGATCCTGGGACCCACGGTCAATCGGCTTCAGGCCCACTCCGACCTGGGCAAGGCCCTGTCCACCTACGTCATGGACGACGGCCTCTCGGGCCGCTTCATCCTCATGGGCGTGCTGACGATCATGGTCGCCGTCGTCGGCCACGTGGCTCGCCGGTCCGGGCAGCGCACGCAGGACGAGGGCCGCGGCCCGCGTGACTGATCCCGACACCACCCCAACGTCTTCCGGGGCCGACGAGGCAGGAGCGCCGTCGGCTCGGCGGATGCAGACCCTCGCCGATGCGGCCCGGGACGCGGTGCCCATCGTCGTCGGATACGTGACGCTGGGGCTGGCGGCCGGGATGCTGCTGGTCGCCGAGGGCCTGGCCTGGTGGTGGGCGCCGGTGTGGAGCCTGGTCATCTACTCCGGGACCATGCAGATGCTGCTGGTGCCGCTGGCCGGTGGTGGCGAGCCGCTGGCGGCCATCGCCCTGTCCACCGGTTTCGTCTCGGGCCGGCACGTCTTCTATGGGCTGGGCTTCCCCCTGGAGCGGGTGCGTGGCAGGGCGCTCACGCGCCTCTACGCCGTCCACGCGATCACCGACGAGGTCTACGCGCTGTTGGCGGCGCGTGACCGGCGGGCCATGAGCGGGCGCTACCTGGTGGGCGTGGAGGCGATCAGCCACGCCTCCTGGGTGTCGGGCACGACCGTCGGGGCACTGGCCGGCACGGCGTTGGCCTCCGTGGCGGGTGAGCGCATCGAGCTGCTCGGCTTCGTGCTCACGTCCCTGTTCGTGGTCCTGGCCATTGAGAACTGGCGCAATCATCCCGATATCGGGGTGCTGTGCGTGGGGCTGGTGGCCGGAGGGGTCGGCCTGGTGATCGGTGGTTCGGCGGCACTGCTGACCGCGCTGGTGATCCTCGCCGTCGGCCTGGTGGGGCTGTACGCCTGGCGCGGCCGCCGCCCCGGGGCGAGCGCGCCGGAGCCCGGGCGGAGGGACAGCTGATGCTCACCAACTCGCAGATCGCAGTCGCCGTCGTGGTCGTCGCCGTCATCACCTTCGTGTGCCGGATCGTGCCCTTCGTGCTGCTGCGCGGGCGTCAGGACAGTGCGGTGCTGGCCTTCCTGTCCCGGGCGATGCCGCTGGGGGTCATGATCGTCCTGGTGGCCTACACGCTGGGTGGGGTGAGCCTGTCGCCGTCGAGCTGGCTGCCGGCCGCCGGCGGGATCGGGGCGACGGCGGGCCTGCACCTGTGGCGGCGCTCCATCGGGCTGTCACTCATCGGCGGCACCGGCGTGTACGTCACCCTCAGCCTCCTGCTGGGCTGACCCGCCGAGGCCGGTGGCCGACCATGTAGAAGACGATGAGGGCCACGTAGGTGACCACGCTCAGCCAGGCGCTGACCATCCCCAGCAGCGCGGCCAGTGAGTAGAGCCACGGCCCCATCGCGAAGCGCCGGGTCATGGAGCGCACCTCCGCCTCGGAGACCCCTGCTCGCAGGCGGCCACGGTCCCGGATGGAGGCCCGCCACAGGGCGTTGAAGAACAAGCCGCCGACCACCATGACCATCCCGTAGAAGACGGCGCCCGTGCGCTCGTCGTGGCCGGACTCCAGGGACCGGGTGAGGACCGAGGTGGCGAAGGGAAGGAAGGCGACGTCGAGCAGAAGGAAGAGGTTGCAGATGAGCATCCACTGGTCGACGCTGCGCACCCGCACGAAGATGGCGTGATGGTTGAGCCAGACCTGCCCCACCAGGAGGAAGCTGAGGACGAAGCCCACGTAGCTGGGCCACAGGGAGGCCACGGAGTGCAGGAGGCTCCCGCCGCCGTCGGGCAGCTTGATCTCCAGGCTCAGCAGGGTGATCGCGATGGCGATGACCCCGTCACTGAAGGCCTCCAGGCGTCCGGGTGAGACGGGCGCCGTTTCCTCCTCCCCTTGAGCGCCGCCGGCCCCAGCGGCCGCCCCGTCCTTGGGTGCCGGGTCAGTAACCGGGTCTGTGGCCCCGACATCCGCATGCGCACACCCGCAGGAGTCAGTGCGGGCACCCTCGGCGAGGTCATCGGCAGAACCATCAGCCGAGTCATGGTGGCTCTGGGCAGTCATGCCTTCTCCTTCCTGCCGTGGACAGGGATATTAGGGACATTCTGCGCCGTCGGGGACACACCTGCACCCGCGGGGACATTCCAGTACCGCCGGGGACAATCGACGCCGCCGGGGACCGAATTCCAGTCCCCCAACGCGCGCCCTGTCCCCGCCCGGGACGACACGCACCCAGCCGCGCAGAACGTCCCCTGCCGCGCAGAACGCCCCCACCAGGACACACCCTGTGCCGTCGGGGACATTCCAGTACCAACGGGGACTATCGACGCCGCCGGGGACCGAATTCCAGTC
>NZ_KV789124.1:6787-18870 GCF_001807465.1 Actinomyces sp. HMSC08A09
CCGGGACGACACGCACCCAGCCGCGCAGAATGTCCCCGGCGGGCGCCCCTGAGGCGGTGCAGGACGACGCGGGCGGTGCCGGGCGGCCCCGTCGCCGGTACGGGGCGCCGACCAGTAGGCTGCTGGCGTGCCTGTTGACGTCAATCGCCCCGGCCCCTGGACCCACCGCAACCTCACCGCCCGCGGCACTCGTTTCCATGTCGCGCTGGCGGGCCCCGAGGCCCCGGCCGGAGCCGGTCCCCTCACCCTCCTGGTGCACGGCTTCCCCGAGTGCTGGTGGACCTGGCGTCACGTCATCCCCGCCCTGGCACAGGCCGGGCACCGCGTGGCGGCCCTCGACCTGCGTGGCTTCGGAGGCTCGGACCGGCCGCCGTCGGGCTACGACCTGGTGACGCTCGCCCAGGACCTGGCCGCCGTGGTCCGCTCCCTGGGGCACGAGCGCGCCGTGGTCGTCGGCGCGGGGCTCGGCGGTCAGGTCGCCTGGGCGCTGCCGCACCTGGCCCCGGACCTGACGACGGCGATCGTCCCGGTCGGCGCCCCCCACCCGCTCGCGCTGCGCTCGCTGCGGGCCCGGGCCCTGTCCGGGCCGGCGCTGCAGTACGCGAGCCTGCGGATCCCGGGCCTGGCCGAGCGCCGCCTGCGCAGCCGCAGCGCCCTGGAGGGCCTGCTGCGCTCCTGGGCCGGGCCGCACACGCGCGAGGCACTGGCCGAGGAGGCCCCCTACTACGCCGAGCTCCTGTCCCGACCCGGCGCCGCCCGCAGCGCCCTGGAGCCGCTGCGCAACCTCGTGCTGTCCCGGGCGGAGACGGCGGCCCTGGACAAGCCGGTGGCGGTGCCCGTCCTGTCGGTGCAGGGCGAGCTCGACCCGGTCCAGCCCGCCCAGGCCTACGCGCGCGACACCCACCACGTGGCCGGCAACCTGCGTCAGGTAACAGTCCACCGCTCCGGCCACTTCCCCCAGGAGGAGACCCCAGCCGGGTTCGTCCGGGCCCTGCTGCCCTTCCTGGCCGACGTCGCCCCGCCCGCCTCCGTCTGAGGCCGCGAGCCGGGCACTTATCACGCAGCCCCGTTGTTCTTCGGTAGGTCTGCACATGAAGTGCCCGGCTCGACGGGTGCAGCGCGGTCAACCCGACGCCGCCACCCGGCTCAGCGGGTGCAGCACGGTCAACCCGGCTCCGGCTCACACCACCTCACACCGGCTGGCGCAGGTTGTCCATGAGGGAGCGCCGGTCGAGCTGGGCGGGCAGCCAGGTGGTCGCCACCGCGAGCGCCAGAGAGATCCCGCTGACGAGGGCCAGCAGCCCCACCGGAACCGAGGCGACCAGGACCGCCGTCCCGCCCCCGGAGTACAGCGCGGCGTAGACGGCGCTGACGGCGGTGGCCGCCAGCCCGAAGAGGATGCCGGTGACGGCGTAGATGACACCCTCCAGCGCCGTGGAGGCCAGAACCGTGCGGGTGCGCGCCCCGATGACCCCCAGCAGCGCCCCCTCCTGGCGTCGGGCCCGCCCCACCATGGCGATATTGGCGATCCCGCCGACGCCGGAAATGAAGAAGGTTGGAACCCCGACAGAGAGGAACCCGCTGACCGAGCCCTGCGCGCCCATGGCCTGCCCAGCCCCGACGGCGGCGTAGACGGTGCCGGTCAGGGCCACGGCGATGGCGAAGGGGACGATCGTCGTCATCGACAGGGAGGCGCGGTGGCGGGCGTTGGCGCGGGCGGCGAACCAGGCGGGGCTGCGGCCCGGGATGAGGGCGGTCCACCAGGTCAGCAGTGGCCGCAGCGTCCAGTTCGGCACGCTCAGGGCAGCGATCGCGGCGAGGAGCCCCATGGAGGCGCCGGCCATCGCGCGATCCCCCGGGTCGTTGAGGTTCATACCGGACGTGGCCATCTCCGCCCTCTCCGCGTCACTCATGGGTAGAGAGCTCTCGAAGGGGGTCATGACCAGCCCCAGGAGCATGATGCCGACGACCACCCACTGCCACCACCGGGTCCGGGTCTGCGGGGCCGTGGCCTCCCGCAGCGCCTGCATCTCGGGGACCGACGCCGCCCGCCGGGCCGGCCCCATCGCGCCCAGGACGCAGAACAGCATCGTCACGGCGATGGTCAACGGCACCCCGAAGCCCGGCATGATGATGGGCAGATTCTGAGGAAACACATCGAACTCCCGCCAGGTGAGCAGGTAGACGCGGACCAGCGGCAGGCTGACCACCGCCCCCATGACGCCTCCGAGCAGCCCGATCACCCCGACCTGCGCCAGGATGATGCGGCGGATGCGGCTGCCGGGGATGCCCAGGACCTTCCACAGCGCGTGCGAGCGCTGCTGGGCCGAGACGGTCAGACCCAGCGTCGTGGACAGGATGACGGCGGTGGCCAGCCCCGCGTAGGAGACAAGGCTGGAGCCGATGATGTGGGCGGCGTTGATGAGCTCGACCGAGCCCTGGGCCTGGGCCCAGCTCAGGGCGCTGTACCAGGCGGAGATGATGACGCCGATGATGGCGCCGCCGACAGTGGCGACGAGCAGTGACCACAGCCACTGGCGGGCGTGGTGGCGCAGGTCGTTCCAGATGAGTGTGACCATGATCTTCTCCGATCCTCTCCTGATCCGGTTCCGGTCAGGCGGCGCGCGCGGCTCGCGCCGAGTGGACGAGCTCGGCGATCTGGCGGGCGTCACGGCAGCCGGTCCACTGCACCAGGTGCCCCTGACTCATGACGGCGACCGCGTCAGCTCTGGCGGCGGCCTCGACGTCGTGGGTCACCATGACCACGGTGGTGCCCTGCTCGGTGAGCCGGCGCAGCCAGTCCAGGACGAGGGCGGCGGAGTCCAGGTCGAGGGCGCCGGTGGGCTCGTCGGCGAAGACGATCCGGGGGCGGCTGGCCATGACGCGGGCGATGGCCACGCGCTGGCGCTCCCCTCCGGAGAGCTGGTGGGGCTTGAGGCCGGCGCGGTGAGCGAGCCCGACGGCGTCAAGGGCCTCCTGGGTCTGGGCGCCGTTCAGGGGACGCCCGGCCAGGCGCGAGGGCATGGAGACGTTGTCGGCGGCACTCAGGGAGGCGATGAGGTTGTACTCCTGGAAGACGAAGCCGACGTGGCGGGCGCGGAACCGGGCCCGCTCGGCGGCCCGCATCCCGGAGGTGAGGGCGCCGAGCATGGTCACCTGTCCGCTGGTGGGCTCATCGAGGCCGGCCATGCAGTGCAGCAGCGTGGACTTGCCCGACCCGGAGGCCCCGACGACGGCGGTGAAACTGCCCTCGGGCAGGTCGGCGTCGACGTGGTCCAGGGCGGTGACGCGGGCGTCCTGGCGTCCGGGGACCTCGTAGACGCGGGTCAGGCCGCGCAGCCGGATGGCGACCGGCGACGTCGGGCCCGGCCCGGCAGGCGGAGTGGCGGACGGCAAGGATGAGGCGGGGGCGGCGGTCGGGTCGGAGGAGGCCAGGGGCGAGTGAGCAGTCATGACTCCAGCCTGACGGCGCCGGCCCTCCCAGCCCATCCGGCCATCTGGCGAATCAGGGGTGGGGCTAGCCCGACACCGGCCCGGACACCTCCACCTGACGTCCCCGAGAAGCGCATTCTTCGCGTATCCCTGCAGAAACGGTAGGGCGACGCAGCGTCCGCCCGGCTCGGCGTCAGCTCAGCGCCGGCCTAGCGCCGGCCTACACGGGCTCGGCCCTCAGACCCCCACCTGCGGGCACAGCCCGGCCTCGAGCAGCGTGCACTGGCCGCAGCGGGGCGAGCGGGCCGAGCACACCTGGCGCCCGTGCTCGATGAGCCGGTGGCAGCCGTCGGTCCAGCGCCACGGCTCCCACAGGGCCGCGATGTCCTTCTCCACGCGCAGCGGGTCCTTCGACGTCGTCCACCCCAGGCGGCGCGAGAGCCTGCCCACGTGGGTGTCCACGGTGATGGCGGGCTGGCCGAAGGCGTTGCCGAGCACGACATTGGCGGTCTTGCGCCCCACTCCCGGCAGGGCCACGAGCTCCTCGCGGCTGCGCGGCACCCGCCCCTCGAAGCGCTCGGTGAGGGCCTGACCGATGCCGAGCAGGTGGCCGGCCTTGGCGCGCTGGAAGCCGAGCGGCCGCAGGATCGCCTCGAGGTCCTCGCGCCGGGCGGCTCCCAGGGCGGCGGCGTCGGGGTAGCGCTCGAAGAGCTCGGGGGTGACGGTGTTGACGCGCGCGTCAGTGGTCTGCGCCGACAGGACGGTGGCCACGAGCAGCTGGAAGGGGCCGTCGTGGTCCAGGGCGCAGGCGGCGTCGGGGTAGAGGGTCATGAGCTCGTCGTCGACGGCGTCCGCGCGCCGGGCCGGCTCAGTCGTCAGCGCCGTCTCGGCAACCTCGGGGGCAGCCCCGGCCGCCCCCGCCACCTCGGCCTCAACAGTCTCGCTACTCACTGCCCTGCGCACTGTGTCCTCTCTCCGCGATCTCATCGGCGGCACCACCAGCACCACCCGCGCCCCAGCACCACCCGCGCCGGAGGGTTCCTCCTGCGAGCCCCGGTCCGCCTCTGATCGGGTCGTCCCCCGCAAACCGCCATTGCAGTCGATCCCGCCGCCTGCCCGCAACCTCACGGATGGGACCGTGTCGCACGACGCACCCGATCTTGCTCACTTCCCTTTGACCTGCAACACACGGGGGCTACAATGCTCGACGGCGTGCCACAGGTCACAAGCCGTGGCAGGATAGACCCGAGGGCTCCCGCATGCGGGATGCCAGCCCCCTAACCACCAGGAGGATCTCCGTGGAAGACAGCATTATCTCCAGGATCCCGCTCTTCGAGGGCCTGAGCCCGGAGGAGCAGGAGGAACTGCGCGCCATGATGACGCAGACGACTCTGCGCCGTGGCGAGACCCTCTTCAACGAGGGCGACTCAGGCGACCGCCTCTACATTCTCCTCTCCGGGAAGGTGAAGCTCGGCCACGCCAGCGCCGACGGCCGCGAAAACCTGCTCGCGGTGCTCGGCCCCGGCGAGATCGTCGGCGAGCTGACCCTGTTCGACCCGGGCCCGCGCTCCACCACCGCCACCGCCGTGGCCCCCACCGAGCTCCTGACGCTGGACCACAACCAGCTCATGACCTTCGTGGAGTCCCACCCGCAGCTGGCCAAGGACATGCTGCGCGCCCTGGCCCAGCGCCTGCGCCGCACGAACACCGCGCTGGCGGACCTCGTCTTCTCCGACGTGCCCGGCCGCGTGGCCAAGGCCCTGCTGGACCTGGCCGACCGCTTCGGCTCACCCACCGACGACGGCGTCCACGTCCCCCACGACCTCACCCAGGAGGAGCTCGCCCAGCTGGTGGGCGCCTCGCGCGAGACGGTCAACAAGTCGCTGGCCGAGTTCGTCTCCCGCGGCTGGATCCGCCTGGAGGGCCGGGCCGTCACGCTGCTCGACGTCGACCGCCTGCGCCGTCGCGCCCGCTGAGGTCCCGTCTCGGGTCGCGAGCCCTCAGCGCAGCGCACCGGAGAAGCCGCCGGGCGCTGACACCCGCATCAACCGCAGAGACGACGCCGCGCCTGCAGCCGGAAGGTACCGACCGCAGGCGCGGCGTCGTGCGTGCTGGCCTCGCCGGGCGGCCCGTCAGGACCGGGGGCGCTTGAGGTAGGCGATGAGGTTGTCCGTGCCGGAGGGGCCGGGCACGACCTGGACGAGCTCCCAGCCGTCAGCACCCCACTGGTCGAGGATCTGCTTGGTGGCATGGGTGATGAGGGGGACGGTGACGTACTCCCAGGTGGTGGGCGCAGCGGATACGGGCTCAGAAGATGCAGTCATGGACCTCAGCCTAGAGCCCGCCGCCAGACGCCGGAAGCCGGCAACGCGGGACGGCCCTCAGGAGGCGCAGCGCACCCGGGCCAGGATGCGAGGGGCACGGCGGGCATGAATCTCGGCGACGAGCTCGTCGTCCTCGCGCTCGAGCCACAGGCCCCAGTCGTCGACCTCGGGGAAGCGCCGCAGCAGCGCCCGCCTCTCCCGCTCGGTCAGCCCGCCCCAGACGCCGAAGCTGGACTCGGAGTTGAGCGCCTCGGCCAGGCACTCCATACGAACCGGACATGCGAAGCACAGGGATCGTGCGTCGCGCTGCTCAGCGCCCTTGCCGAAGAGCTGGTCAGGCTCGACGGTGGCGCAGGCCGCTTGGGCCGCCCAGGTCTGGTCGTCTTGAATCATGCTCACTCCCGATCCATTCAACGGCCGACGCCGTTGTCGGTCACGTCACAGTCGTTACCGTATGGCAATCGAGTGTCTCTCACCAAATCCTCCCCTCGAGACCTGGGCAATCCGATCGGCGCAGATCCCCGACAGCGCGCCGAAGATCAGCACCGACAAGGAGAGTTCTCTGATAGCGAGCCGATTGTCGGACATCGAGCCCGCTGCGCCCCGAGCCTTTCCCACGGCTGGGGATTCCGGTTCTCACGGACGGCAGGACACCTCCGAACCGCACTCTCTCTCCAGGGATCGTGATGTCACCGTGACTCTCACCTGGACAATTCCTAAGAATTTTCTGTACGCCGGAGCTGTCTCGCTATGTGACCGAGCCGCCACGCCGCCGGGCGCCCGCCGCGCCGTCGAACCACCCCGCAGCCCCGCCGGAAAGACGGTGCCGAGCCTGCCTCCAAGGGTCTTCCCAGCCCGAAGAGGGTCTACGCCACTGCATCCTCCAAGCGATTCCACGTAGGCTGACGCCATGGCGAAATCCTCTGCGCGCGGGCGCTCCCTGACACCACCCCAGGTCGTCTCGATGCTCGTGGTCTTCCTGACTCTCTCGTGCGTCGGCGGGGTCCTGTCCGCGGGCTTCGCCGCCCCCTTCGTGGGCGCCACGGCAGCGCTGACCAAGGCATCCGCCGAGCTCTTCGAGGAGCTCCCCAGCGACTTCAACGTTCAGCCGCCCAGCCAGATCTCCACCCTCCTGGCCTCCGATGGCTCCGAGATCACCAAGTTCTACGCGGAGAACCGCATCGTGGTGCCCCTGAGCTCGATCTCGGTCAACATGCAGAACGCGATCGTCGCCGTCGAGGACCAGCGCTTCTACCAGCACCAGGGCGTCGACCCCACCGGCATGGTGCGGGCCCTGGTGTCCAACAACGCCGGCGGCTCGCGTCAGGGCGCCTCCACGCTGACCCAGCAGTACGTGCGCAACACCCTCATCGAGACCGGCCTGAAGAACGACGACCACAAGCTCATCCGGGACGCCACGGAGAGCACCGTGGCCCGCAAGCTGCGGGAGATGAAGTTCGCCCTCAGCCTGGAGCAGAAGTACTCCAAGCAGCAGATCCTCGAGGGCTACCTCAACATCGCCGCCTTCAGTCCCTCCACCTACGGGGTGGAGGCCTCCTCGCTGCACTACTTCAATAAGCACGCCAAGGATCTGACGGTGGCCGAGGCCGCCCTGCTGGCCGGAACCACCAACGCACCCAGCGCCTACGACCCCAAGTCCCAGCCGGAACTGGCCAAGAACCGTAGGGACTGGGTGCTGGCCAAGATGCTGGAAGAGAAGTTCATTACCAAGCAGCAGTACGACGAGGCCGTCAACTCCGAGATCAAGCTCGATATTCAGGACTCGCCCGCGGGCTGTGGGGCTGCGGGCAGCTACGCCTACTTCTGCACCTATGTGGTCAATGAGATCCTCGGCTCGGAGAACTTCGGACCCAATGTCGCCGCCCGCCGTCAGCTCCTGACGCGCGGTGGCCTGAAGATCACCACCACCTTGAACCTCGAGCGTCAGAGTGCCGCCGACTCCGTCATTCAGGCCAGGACTCCGATCGGGGGCTCCGACGGAGCCAACTCCACCATCGTCTCGATCGAGCCCGGCACAGGACGAATCCAGGCGCTGGCTCAGAACACCAATTACGAGGACTCCCAGCTCGTCTTCGCAGCGGACGCCAAGCACGGTGGAATCGAGCTCCCCGACGGAAACGTCGGCTTCCAGCCGGGGTCGACCTTCAAGGCAATCATCCTGGCCGAATGGCTCAAAACCGGCCACACGCCCTACCAGATGCTGAACGCGTCCGCGCCGAAGAACTACGGGCCCAATACGTTCACAGTTTCCTGCGATCCCGACCGTGCGGCCGGCTCCTGGCCCGTCAACAACGTCGCCGGAACCAACGCCGGCATGATGACCGTCAGAGAGGCCACGAAGCAGTCCATCAACACGGGCTTCACCGAGATGCTCAGGGACCTCGATGTCTGCGAGGTCACGAAGCTCGCCGCCTCCATGGGCATCACCAAGGCGGACGGGAGCCAGCTGGATCCTGACCCCTCCATCGCCCTGGGAAGCACGCCCGTCCCACCGCTCAGCATGGCCAACGCCTACGCAACCTTCGCCTCTGGCGGCAAGTACTGCAAGCCCATCGCCATCGACCAGATCCTGGACGCCAGCGGCACCTCGATGGCCGTACCCAGCGCTGACTGCACCCAGGCCATGGACCAGGGTGCCGCGGACGAGACCGCAAAAACGCTCCGGGCCACATCCGAACCAGGAGGTACCGCTAAGGACGCCGTCTTCGGCCGACCGATCGCGGGCAAGACCGGAACCACGGATGAGGCTGAGAACACCTGGTTCGTGGGATTCACCCCGCAGCTGTCCACCGCGGTCTGGATCGGTGACGCCACGGAGAGCGGCAGGAGCCTTGTCGGCAGGACGATCGGAGGGGTGTACTTCCCGAGGATTTACGGTAGTGACCTGGCCGTGCCGATGTGGCGCGACTACATGTCCCAGGCCGTGGCGAACGATCCTGCCCTGCCCATTCCCTCCCACGGGTGAACGACTCTCCCCGCGAGAACGACAACTGCACAGAACAGGACCCGACTCCCCATGACGCCCTGCCCTGCCGGCCGCGCCGCTCTGTCCGTCATCGGCACCACCGCTGCCCTGGGGGCGGCCACGCTGGCCTACAGCCTCATTGAGGCCAGGTGCCCCGTGCTGCGGCGCATCGACGTGCCGGTGCTCGCCGCCGACGAGGAGCCCCTCACGGTGCTGCACCTGGCCGACCTTCACCTGACGGGCCACACCGAGGCGCGGGTCGCCTGGGTGCGGCAGCTGGCGCAGCTGCAGCCCGACGTCGTCGTCAACACCGGCGACAACCTCTCCCTGGCATCCGGGCTGGAGCCGCTGCGGCGGGCACTCGAGCCGCTGACGGGTCTGCCCGGGGCCTTCGTCATGGGCGACCACGACTACCGCTCCACCGTCTTCCGCCTGCCGACGCGCTACCTGCACCGGGACCCGCGCAAGGCCGCCAGCCGGGTGCGCGACGAGGACATCGAGGCCCTGCCCTGGGAGGAGGTCCGTGACCTGCAGGCCGCAGGCGGCTGGGTGGACCTGACCAACCGACGCGGCTCGCTGACCGTGCGCGGGCGGCGCATCGAGCTGGTCGGCGTCGACGACCCGCACGCCAACCGCGATGTCCTGCCCGTCCCCGAGGCCGCCGACTCAGCGGAGTCGGCCACCTCCCTGCCGGCGATCCGCGACCATGAGGGCCGGGCTCTGCGGCTGGGGCTCACGCACGCCCCCTACCGGCGGGTCCTGGAGGCGATGTCGGCCGACGACGTCGACCTGGTGCTGGCCGGGCACACCCACGGCGGGCAGCTGTGCGTGCCCGGGGTGGGGGCACTGGTGACCAACTGCGACCTGGACCGGGGGCGCGCTTCGGGGCTGTCGCAGTGGCCGGGCCGGCTCGGGGACCCGCGGGCCGCCGACCACATGTACCTGCACGTCTCCGCCGGACTCGGCACGAGCCCCTACACGCCCGTGCGCCTGGCCTGCCGGCCCGAGGCCACGCTGCTGCGCCTGCTGCCGGCCTGAAGCGCCGCGTCCCAGCGCTCTCCCGCCAACACTTCAACAGAATCTTCAGAATCGACCCGGAGCCGCGTCGATTCTGAAGTTTCGGTCGAAGTGTGTGGGGGTCGCGGGGCTCGCGCAGTAGGACGGGGCATGCAGAGCGCACAGGTACACCGGCGCCTGGGCGCGGCAGTCAGCGGCGCCAGCGGGCGAAGCCGCCCTCGGAGTTGATGACCTGCCCAGTGATCCAGCGGGCCTCATCGGTGAGGAGCCAGGTGATGAAGCGGGCCGCGTCGTCGGGCTCGCCCCAGCGCCCCTGAGGGAACATGACGGCGGTCGCCTCGCGGTCCTCCTCGGTGACGTAGCCGGTGTCGACGGGGCCGGGGTTGACCGTGTTGACGGTGATGCCGGCGTCGATGAGCTCATCGGAGATCGTTGGGGTGAGGCCGGCGATGGCGGCCTTGGCGGCGGCGTAGGCGATCTCCCCGGGCAGGGGACCCAGGCCCTGGCCCGAGGTGAGGAAGACGATGGACCCGCGGCGGCGCGCGGAGCCGGCGGGGGCGGGCGAGGCGAAGCCCTCCTGGGCGGCGAAGGCCTGCGCCAGGAGGATGGAGGCGCGGGCGTCGACGGCCCAGTGGGCATCCAGGACGGCCTCGGTCATCTCGCTGAGCGACCCGTCAGGGCTGCTCATGGCCTGGTTGCACACGAGGGCGTCGAGGTGGCCGGCGGCGGCCGCGGCCTGCTCGACGACGCGGGCCGGCTCCCCGGTGGCGGCCAGGTCGGCGGGGATGTCGATGAGCCGGGCGGGGCCGACCAGGTGGGTGCGGATGGAGGCCATGACGGCGTCGATGTTGTCGGCGCCCCAGGGCTGGGAGGCGTCGTGCGGGCGGTAGTGGTGGGCGACGATGCTCGCCCCGTAGTCGGCGGCGCGGCAGGCGATGGCGTGGCCGATGCCGATGCGGCGGCTGACTCCCGTCACCAGGACGGTGCGCCCCGCCAGGGGCAGGGGGTCGCGGCCGACGGGGCCGACAGGTCCGGTGGTGCCGGTGGGGCCACCGGAGTCGCCCAGAGTGGTGGAGGGGTGTCCGTGATGAGCGTCGGTGGTCATGCAGGCGAGTGTAGGAGGACGGTCCACGCGTACGGGGACTTTTTCTTCCATCCGGGGACATTCCACGCGGGCGGGTGCCGTTGCCTCCGGGCGGGGACAGTCCGCGCGTCCGGGGACAGGATTCCGGTCCCCCGCCGCGTCAGGCGTCCCTGGCCGTACTGGATGGTCCCCGACGGCGTCGTTTGTCCCCGTCAGTTCGAGGAGAGGGGATGGGAAGACGGTACAGAGGAGAGGGCAGAGGGAAGACCCGGGCGGGTCGACGCCTCAGTGCTCGGTGCGCGCGAGCTCGCGGGCGAAGGCCTCGTGGTTGTCTGGCGAGGACAGGACGAAGCGGATGAGTTTCAGGCTGCCGACGGCGTCGGGATCGGTGTGGGAGCGCTGCTCGACGGCGCGGGCCGCAGCCACGGCGATCTCGGCGACCTGGGCGATGGGCCATCCGTAGACACCGGCGGAGACGGCCGGCAGGGCGATGCCGGCGCAGCCGAGCTGGATGGCGAGCTCCAGGGAGCTATCGAAGCAGGCACGCAGGAGGGCGGGGTCGTCCTCGCCGGCGTGGAGGTTGGGGCCCACGGTGTGGATGACCCAGGCGGCCGGCAGGTCGAAGCCGGGTGTGGCCACGGCGCGGCCGACCGGCAGTCCGTCGGGCAGCTCGGTGTCACGCACCTTCTGGCAGGCGTCGAGCAGGCGGGGTCCGGCGGCGCGGTGGATGGCGCCGTCGACTCCTTTTCCGCCCAGGAGGGTGCTGTTGGCGGCGTTGACGATGGCGTCGACCTTCTCGGTGGTGATGTCGCCGACGACGGCCTCAATGCGCATGGGAGCTCCTTGTCTGCGGCGGGTGCTCAGGGGTGTCCTCACGTCTTGTCGGTCCTTGCGCCTTTCGGGCGGAATGGGGCCCGAGGATGAGCGGGCTCGAGCCAGTCAGGGCGCTCAGGGGCGCGGGCCAGCAGGTGGACCTGCCGTGAGCAGCCTGGCACGGTGGGCGCCTCGGGCCAACCGGGTTCCCACGGGGAGCGAACACCGACGTGACGGAGGACTCAGCCGATCCGATTTCCTCCCCGCGGTGGGTGGAGGCTATGCTGTCGCCTGCTGCACACGGGGTGTGGCGCAGTTTGGTAGCGCGCTTCGTTCGGGACGAAGAGGTCGTGGGTTCAAATCCCGCCACCCCGACGATGAGAAGACCCATGAGCTTGCTCATGAGGTCTTCGAAAAGGAGGGGGTA
>NZ_KV789124.1:18890-27137 GCF_001807465.1 Actinomyces sp. HMSC08A09
AGGAGGGGGTAGCAGGCCGCCAGGCCGAATACCCCGACGATGAGGACGTCCGCGAGCTTGCTCATGAGGTCTTCGAAGAGGAGGGAGTAGTAGGCCGCCAGGCCGAATACCCCGACGACGAGGACGTCCGCGAGCTTGCTCGTGAGACGTCCGAGGAGGAAGGGGTTGACAGGCCGAAGGCCTAAGCACCCCGACGATGAGAAGGCCTGCGAGTTCGCTCGCGGGCCTTCTGGCGTACCAGGGCAGACGAGCCCAAGCCTGACCGGTTCATCCCTGCCCTGGTGGAGTAGGTCGGCTCGGACCGAGAGAGCATCAAAGCTCGTTGAACCACGGCCTCCAAGCCCCTGCACGAGAGCCGGAACAGGCCCGTACAGGGGAAGCACAGCCGACCCTGGGGATGAGAGAGTCTGGCTCCGCCACCAAGACCGCACCGGGGTCAATCAGCCCTACGGCTCAGTGTCCACGGCGCTGACATCAACGGCCCCGATGCCCCTGCACCCAGCTGGGATCGTTGGAATGCCGCGGTTTTGCCCAGGCATGCAGCGCCGGAGCGGGGTCGATGTCAGCACCATGGACACCGACACCCCGCAGTCCCTCGATGCCGTCCTCTGCCCAACCATCGAGCCTCCCCACGTCGCGGATGTTCGGTCGGGCGCGACTTCTCGCTTCACAGTCGCGCCCGACCGCCCGCACTGCACGAGCGTCGGGCGCCATGGCACGAAGGTCGGGCGTACTCCATAGGGGTCGGGGGTTCGTGCAGTGCGCACAACCCACGGCCAGTTCCTCCCGACCCTCGGGCAGTGGGAGCCCGGGACGAGGCCGCCGACCGAACGCTCTACCCTGAGGTGAGGACACCACCGGGAAGGAGGCCACACATGCCGGATCCCAGCACCGAACTCGAGGAGCTGCGTCGCAGGGTCGAGGAGCAGTCCCACCGACTCGATGAGCTCCAGGACGCCCTCCACACACTGTCGATCGCGGTCCAGTACCGGCAGGAGGAGCCCTACCTGGCCTTCCTGGCGGAGCACAACATCGCCGGCCGACGGCGGATCGCCCTGATGACAGCTATCGCCGGAGTGCTATCACGGGCGCAGGGCAAGGTGCTTCCCCTCGGCCCCGGTGCTCGCGACGAGCTTCTGCCGGACTACCCCGCCCTGGCTAAGGCCTACGCGCCGGAGCCGATCGACTGGGACGAGGCGGTCCGCGTCGTCGGCGAGGTGCTGGGTAGTGAACGTCTCGGCAAGCAGGCGCTCGAGGCCCACCGCGCCCGCGGTCTGGGACTCGAAGGCCACCAGGCACTCACCGGCTGCTCAGACATCCCACCCCGCGACACGTAGCCGCGGCGCTCCAGACGGCTGGGGCGCTCGACGTCGACGCAATCACCCGCTCCACCCCTTCGAGGAACGTCAACCGCTGAGCCTAGTTAGGGCGCCTCCCTCACCTCCACCCGGTCATCGACTCGCGCATCTCACGATGTGTGCCCTGCCGGCACATAGGAGCGGGCAGGGCACACATCTGAGTAGTCATCCTCGTTGGAACGGCGCTGCTATCAGCGGCCCTCCGTTCACTTCTTCTTGGCGAGAATAGGAAGAGGATCGTCGTGATAGTCCTTCCCCGTCAACGTCAGGGTCTGAGAATCCCGATCCCAGCTCACCGGAACATCAAAAGCCCCATTCTCAATATCCCAGTGGATGGAAGAGATCATCTTCTCCTGATCGACCGTCTCCGGGATCGAGCTGGCGGTACCTTCACCGTGGTAGACGCGCATCAGCTCAGCACTGTCCTCAGCATCGTTTTCAGAGACGGAAAGATTCCCTCCTGACAGGCTCCACTTTCCAGCCGAACTGCTGGGCTGCTTGTCATCGCCAGAGACATCAGCCTTCCACGTGCCCTTCTCATCAACGACCAGGGTCATCTTGAAGCCGCTCCATTCGTTGCCCGAGACGGTGACCTCCCAGGTCCCGGTGGCGAACTTCTTGAAGGCCAGGGTGGATCCGGAGCAGCCAGTCAGTGGGGCGATAGCCGCACCGACGGCCGCGATCGACAGGTACTTGAGGGTCTCGCGACGACCAAGGGCGTGAGTGAGGAACCGAACCTGCTGTCGCATGACATGCGTCCTTCGAGGTGAGTCGGGGGAACGGGCACTATGAGGCACCCAGGACTGACCGGCTCAATGTACCCATTTCCCACCTCCCTCGCAGGCGATTAAGGCCAACGCCGCCATTCACGTGCACGCGCACGTCACCGAATTCATCAGACAACACGCGAAGCTGACGGAAACATTCTCGCTCCGCTCACATCGCGCCACCCCTGCTCGCCAAATTCAGGAATCCATGACGCATCCACAACCCCTTTCTCGTCCCTCACCCCTCCTGCCGTCAACACACCCCCGCCGCAGCCCCCAGGGCACGACCACTCCACGCACCCCACACAGCCGGCCGCCCGGCTCCGCCATCGGAACCGGCTCCACTCACCCCCGCCCGCCCTCTTCGCCACCCACAGCCGGGACATATGCCACCCACAGCCGCACCGGATAGGCTGACTCCCGGAAATTCACCCCGGGGAAAGGACGAGCGAGCGTGACCGAGCCTCCATGCGACTCCGCCGCCCCCACCGCCGCCTCCCCCCGAGCCCCCCGGCGCCTGAAGTACGTCGAGGCCGTCCTGTGCATCGGCTTCGCCCTGGCCTTCCTCGTGTGGACCTACCTGAGCGCCCCGGGACCGCTCGCCCCCGGCGCCACACACCGCTCCCCCGCCATCGACGCCCTGCTGCCGACCCCCGACGCCCAGCTGCGGTCGGCCGCCGGCCAGCTCGCCGAGGCCTTCGCGACCCTCACCCACCCCTTCCTCATCCTCGGGCTCATCGTGGCCGGGGTCGCCTACGCCTACACGGCCCGCATGCGCCGCCTGAGCGTCTCGCTGGCCATCGCCGCCGCCGGCATCCCCACGCAGTACCTCATCGCCCTGTACCTGGCCCGCCCCGCCCCGGGCTCCACCTTCTCCGACTCCATCGCCGCCTTCGAGTACTCCTACCCCAACGCGCACATCACGGCGATGACCCTGGCCTCCTGGGTCCTGGTGACTCTCGCGCGCGCCCACCACCGCAGCACCATGGTCGCCGCCGGCACCGTCCTGGGCTACGCGGCCGTCGCCGTGACCGCCGTCAGCCAGTGGTACATGGGCCTGGCTGCGCTCAGCGACCTCATCGGCGGCTTCCTCCTGGGCGCCGCCTTCGCGAACCTGGCCCTGCGGGTCGGCGGCATCGACGCGATCCTCACCAGCTGGGTCAACCGTCGCCTGTCGCGTGCCAGCAGCGAGAAGCGCGCCGCCGTCATCTACAACCCCACCAAGTTCGACGATCTCTCGCTCCTGCGCCGTCGGGTCGCCGCCGAGGTGCGCGCCGCCGGCTGGCTGCCCACCGTCTGGCTGGAGACCACCCCCGACGACCCCGGCCGCTCCATGGCCCGCCGCGCCCTGGAGGCCGGCGTCGACCTGGTCATGGTGGCCGGCGGCGACGGCACCGTGCGCGCCGTCTCCTCCGAGCTGGCCGGCACCGAGATGCCCATGGCTCTCATCCCCGCCGGCACCGGCAACCTGCTGGCCCGCAACCTCTCCGTCCCCTTGGACACCGACGCCGCCATCCGCCTGGCCCTGCACGGCCGTCTCCAGGCCATCGACATGGTCACCTGCGCCTTCGACGACGGCCAGGAGCGCTTCGTCGTCATGGCCGGCATGGGCCTGGACGCCCAGATCATGGAGTCCACCGACTCGGGCCTGAAGAAGGTCATCCGCTCGGGCGCCTACGCGGTGGCCGCCGTCCAGAACGCGGTCCCCGACCCCTTCACCGCCACCATCACCCTCGACGACGCACCCCCGGTGCGCCGCCAGATGGTCATGGCCCTCATGGGCAACGTCGGCACCATCACCGGCGGCATGACGCTCTTCCCGCGGGCCACCCCCTCCGACGGCCTGGTCGACCTGCTCCTGGCCAGCCCCGGCAAGGTCGTGGACTGGGCCCGCCTGGGGGCGCAGATCCTCACCGGCCAGGAGATGGAGGGCTTCACCCTCACCCGCGCCCGGAAGGTCCTCATCGAGGCCGACCGTCCCGTCCCCTTCGAGCTCGACGGCGACACGGCCGGCTCCACCCGCACCCTGCGCGCCGAGGTCGAGGACAGCGCCCTGCACGTCGTCGTCCCCCAGTAAGCCGCCCCGCGAGCATCCCGTCCCCCGCGACCCGGGCCGGCCACGTGAGCATCGTGACGCATCCGTGACCGGCCCCGCTGCCCTAGACTGACGCCCAGTTGTTGCCCATGTGGGCAACAACCGCTGCCCACATGGGCACCCGCGCCCCGATCACATCGTCGGCGCGCCCCTCTTCAGCCAGCAGGAGTTCCATGCGTTCTCGTCTTACGGTCGCCCTCGGCCGCACAGCGCGCCTGGCCGCCCGCGTGCGCGGCGGCGGCAGCGGCGGCACCGCCTTCCCCGGCCTGGTCATGGAGCGCACCGACCCCGGTTTCCTGGAGCGCACCCTCGGCCGTCTGCCCCGCGGCGTCATCGTGGTCTCGGGCACCAACGGCAAGACCACGACCACCAAGATGGTCGTCCAACTCCTGCGCGAGCAGGGCCTGAAGGTCTTCACCAACCGGACCGGCTCGAACTTCGTGCGCGGCGTGCTCGCCTCCCTGCTCACCGAGGTCGACGCCGCCGGCAACCTGGACGCCGACATCGCCGTCCTCGAGCTCGACGAGGCCCACGCCGTGCACTTCGTGGCCCGGGTCCGCCCGCGCGCCTGCCTCCTGCTCAACGTCATGCGCGACCAGCTCGACCGCTTCGGCGAGATCGACTACACCGCCTCCCTGCTGCACTCGATCGCCCAGGCCACCAGCGACGTCGTCGTCCTCAACGGCGACGACCCGCGCCTGGCCGCCCCCGCCTTCCTGGAAGGCGTCAGCGCCCGCGTCGTCTCCTTCGGCGCCGGGGAGGACCTGCGCTCCCTGTTCCTGTCCGACGACGACTTGCGCACCGGCCTGGTCAGCCCCCGTCAGGCCGGCCAGGCCCCCGGACCGCGCGTCACCCTGGAGGCCATCGACGGCCAGCGCGCCACCGTGCGCGTGGACGGGGTCTCCCACGAGGTCGACTTCGCCATCCCCGGCGTCCACAACCTGCTCAACGCCTGCGCCGCCCTCGGGGTAGTCCTGGAGGTGCTGGGCGAGGACGCCGACCTGCCCAGGCTGCTGACCACCCTGGGCACCGTGCAGGCCGCCTTCGGCCGCGGCGAGGTGCTGACCCTGGACGGCCGCCCCGTCCAGCTGTCCCTGGTCAAGAACCCGGCCGGCTTCCGCATGGGGCTGCTCTCGGCGGCCTCCCAGGCCCAGGACGGCGAGGTCGTGGTCGTGGCCATCAACGACGAGTACGCCGACGGCCGGGACATGTCCTGGCTGTGGGACGTGGACTTCTCGGCCCTGCGCGCCGGCGGGGTCGCTGTCGTCACCGGGGTGCGGGCCTGGGACATGGCCCTGCGGCTGCACTACGACGAGGTCGAGGTCGCCGAGGTCGAGCCCGACCTGCGCCGGGCCGTGGCCCTCATGCGCCGGGTGGCCACCGACACCGACCGCCCCATGCGGATCTTCACCACCTATACCGCGATGCTGGCCCTGCGCTCGATCCTGGGCGAGATGACGGACGTTGAGGAGGTCATGTCATGACCGCGCGCTATGAGCACACCACTGACGGGCCCGCCCGCGGGCACCTGCGCCTGCTCCAGCTCTACCCGCGGGACATGAACATCTACGGCGACTGGGGCAATACGCTCGTGCTGGCGCGGCGCGCCCAGTGGCAGGGCTACGACGTCAAGCTGCTCTCCTACGACCCGGGCGACGAGCTGCCCGGCGACATCGACATCCTCGTGGGCGGCGGCGGCCAGGACTCCGGTCAGGACCGCATCAAGGAGGACCTGGTCAAGGTCGGCCCCACCCTCAAGGCGTGGGCGGCCGACGGCGTCCCGATGCTGGCGATCTGCGGCCTCTACCAGCTCTTCGGGCACGGCTTCACCACTGCCAAGGGCCAGGAGATCCCCGGCATCAGTCTCATGGACGCCCATACGGTGGCCGGAGACACCCGCCTCATCGGCAACATCACCCTGGACACCGAGGACTTCGGCGCGGTGGTCGGCTACGAGAACCACTCCGGCCTGACCACCCTGGGGTCGGGCGCACGCCCCTTCGGCACCGTGAAGATGGGCGACGGCAACAACGGCAAGGACTCCACCGAGGGCGGGCGCGTCCACCACGTCATCGGCACCTACCTGCACGGCTCCCTGCTGCCCAAGAACCCGACCGTGGCCGACTGGCTGCTGGCCCGCGCAGCCGAGCACGCCGGCACCACCTGGGAGCCCGAGCCGCTCGACGACTCCTGGGCCGAGCGCGCCCGCACCGTGGCCATGAACCGGCCCCGCTGAGCGCTCACTACCAAGGTGTGACGACGGGCCTGTGTCCGGAGAGCTTCTACTCCCCGGGCACAGGCCCGTCGTCACACCTCCCTTATTTTCACAAGAGATATCGAACCAAATAAGAGAGACTCGTAGAGAGATTCACGTCACTCTTATTGGATATCAAGTATTTTCCAAGGTTCGTCCCATGGAAGTAGGAGGAAACCCTCCCACATCTTGCCCCCTCAATGCGCGCAAGCCCCACGCCAGATATATTCACCGCTCGGTCACCCCCTGTTGGACACTCATTTATTCAGGCCGTGACCCCGGCGTGACATCAGCGCATCAGGCATTGCAGAATACGCGCCATGACAGCACAGAATTCTACTGGTTTCGATTGGCCCGCCCGTTCCGCCGACAAGATCTGGCTCGGCGTCTGCGGAGGCCTGGCCAACAAATGGAACGTCAATGCCTGGCTGGTCCGCATCACCTTCTTCCTCTTCGTGGTGCCGCTCGGCTACATGTACTACCTGGGCGCCCAGAACATGCCCGACCCCTCCGCCCGCTGACCCGCTCTCACCTCACCGAAAACCTCGATCCCACTCAATGATTCCCGAGGCCGCAGAGCGCAGGGAAACAGCTCTCGACTTCAGGTAGAAATATCCCCAACCAACCATCCCGACATCTTATCGACCAACCACTTCCTGCTTCCGCAAGAATATCTATCTTCAGAGGCAGGAAGTGGTCTCAGCATTTTTTTATGGGACAACCCCGCCACCGGGCCCCACTCAGCTCAGGGCAACCTTAGTTTCCACTCCCAGGTTTCACTAAGGAATCGGATCTCCTTCCCGCCACCCCTCCGCGCAGATGCGTCTCAACACAGCAGAAGGCCCCCTGACCTGCTGCGAGGTTGAGAAGCATTGCCTTAGACTCATATCGACGAAGCCCTCTTCATGTCGATCTGAGGACACCATGGATTTTGCTGTTCCACGACACCGTGCCACCGAAGGCACCTCATACCTTCCCGAACCGGGTGCGACCACCTTCGCACTATCGGACCTGAGCCCCGGCACCAGCGGACGTATCACCGGCCTGGCCGACGACGGCGTCGGCGGGGTCCTCATCAAGCGCCTGCGCAACCTGGGCTTCGTCCCCGGCCGGATCGCCACGCCGCTGCGCCGCGCCCCGATGGGGGACCCGGTGGTCTACCGCGTCTCCGACTATGAGCTGTGCCTGCGCCGCCAGGAGGCCAGGCTCATCCAGGTCACCACTGTGGAGGCCGAGAACCGCATCATCCTCCAACCCCGGCCTGCCGGACGGCACGCGGCCGACGACCCCGAAGCACCGAACACGGGAGAGACTCTGTGAGCACCCACAACACCACGCGGCACGCCACCGGGCAGTCGCAGCACTGCGAGCAGCCCTATGACGGCGCCGACTGCCACTGCGGCTCAGGAAGCTCCAAGACCCTGGTGGCCGGCGCTCCCCGCATTGCCCTGGCCGGCGCCCCCAACGCCGGCAAGACCTCCATCTACAACGCCCTGACCGGCCTGCACGCCAAGACCGGCAACTACCCCGGCGTCACCGTCCAGCGATCGATGGGAACCTGCAAGGTCGGCGGCAAGACCCTGACCATCGAGGACCTGCCGGGCGCCTACTCCCTGGACCCGATCAGCCCCGACGAGCAGATCGTCCACGACGTCCTCACCGGGACCTCGACCACGGTCAGCGCCCCGGACGCCCTGGTCATCGTCGTCGACGCCACGACCCTGCAGCGCGGCATGAACTTCATCGCCGAGGCCCTCGCCCTGGAGCTGCCCA
>NZ_KV789124.1:27157-30335 GCF_001807465.1 Actinomyces sp. HMSC08A09
CACCTGCCTGGTGGTCACCATGACCGACGAACTCAGCCGCCGCACGGGCCGGCTCAACGTCGCGGCCCTCGGACAGGCCCTGGGGATCCCGGCCGTGCGAGTCATCGGGCACCGTGGCGTCGGCATGCCCGACCTGCGCGCCCAGCTCGCCCAGGTCGAGAACTGGCAGCGCACCCCGCTGCCGCCGCCCACCGACCCCGACGAGATCACCTCCTGGGCCGACTCGGTGCTGGCCGCGGCGGACTACCAGGCGCCCCAGAACGACCAGATCACCTCCGCGGTCGACAAGGTCCTGCTGCGCCCCGTCCCCGGCACCATCGTATTCTTCACGATCATGTTCCTCTTCTTCCAGGCGATCTTCACCTGGGCGGCTCCCTTCCAGGACGCCGTCGAGGGAGGCTTCGGGTACCTGGGCGGACTGGTGCACGGCTGGCTCGATGAGTCCCATCCGCTCATCGCCGGGCTCCTGGGGGACGGTCTCATCGGGGGTGTGGGCGCGGTGCTCACCTTCGTCCCCCAGATCATCATCATGTTCCTCATCATCGCCGTCCTGGAGGGCGTGGGGTACATGTCCCGCGCCGCCTTCCTCATGGACAAGGTCATGAGTATCGCCGGGCTGGAGGGGCGGGCCTTCGTGGCGCTGCTGTCCTCGCTGGCCTGCGCGATCCCCGGGATCATGGCCACTCGCACGCTGCCCTCCACGAAGGACCGGGTGGCCACGATGCTGGCCGCCCCCCTCATGACCTGCTCGGCCCGCCTGCCCGTCTACGTCATCATGATCTCCTTGACGGTCGACGGCGACGCCAAGGTCGGCCCCTTCGGGACACGCGGCGTGGTCATGTTCGCCCTCTACCTGCTGGGCGCGGTCTCCGCGATGGCGGCCGCCTGGGTGGTCAAGCAGCTCACCGACCGCGGCGGGGTGCTGCTGCCCTTCTACATGGAGATGCCGCCCTACCGCATGCCCCGCCTGCGCACCGTCCTCATCATGGTGTGGGACGCCTGCAAGGGCTTCCTGAAGAAGGCCGGCACGATCATCACCCTGACCACCGTCATCCTGTGGGTGCTGCTCAACGTTCCAATGCGCTCGGACGCCCAGTTCGAGGCCTTCTGCGCCTCCGACAAGCAGTGCGCCGCCATCGCGGCGGCCGTGGACAAGCCGGAGTCCTCCACCGTCAAGGGCGATGACGGGCAGGTCATCACTGATGCCGAGGAGCTCGGCAAGCTGCTGGACGCCCAGAAGACCTCCTACACGATGGACAACTCCTGGGCGGCCAAGGGAGGCAAGGCGGTCCAGCCGGTCTTCGAGCCCCTGGGCTTCGACTGGCGCATCAACGTCGCCACCCTGTCCTCACTGGCGGCCCGTGAGACCTTCGTGGCCACCCTCGGCCAGATCGCCGCCGCCGAGGACCCCGAGGACCCCGGCGCCCACCTGGCCACGATGACCTACCAGAAGGACACCCTGACCAACAAGGCCGGCGACCAGCTGTTCAACCCGGCCACCGTCATCGCGATCCTCGTGTTCTTCGTCTACGCCCTGCAGTGCATGGCCACGGCCGGTGCGATGCGCCGCGAGACCGGCACCTGGAAGTGGCCGATCATCGCCTTCACCTACATGTTCGTCATGGCCTGGGTCATGGCGGCCCTCAGCCGCGCACTCGTGGCGGCCTTCATGTAGCTGGAGCACAACGAAGCAATGACCAGGACAGTGCCCCCGCGACGCCGGGGGCACCCCGGACATCAGGAGAAGTGAGGCAGCCGTGCCCGTCGTTCCCACGCACCCGACAACCACGCCGGACCCGGACGTGCTGCGGTGGGTCATTCCCGACGGCCTGCTGGCCTTCACCGGGGAGGTCGCCCACGCCCCGGCGCTTCTCCAGCAGCTCCTGGATGACGGCACCCTGCGCTCGGTGAGGGTCGACGGCGGCGGGGTGCTCACCCTCCTGGGCACCGGCCACGACTGGCGCACGGAGGGGGCCCGGGTGCGATCCGCCCTGGTGGACGCCCTGGGCGCCCCGAAGTCGTGGAAGGGCGCCGCCACCGCCCACGCCTCCGGCCCCGACGACGCCCTGGAGGCCGCCGCCCGGCAGATCGCCGACGGCTCCCTGGGGACCTTCGTCAACAGCCACGGAGGCGCGCTCGTGGTGCACTCGGTGCGCGGCGGCGTCGTCGAGATCGCCATGGAGGGCGCCTGCGACCACTGCCCGGCCGCGGAGATCACGATGCACGCGCGCTTCGAGCACCTGCTGCGGCGCCGCTGCCCCTGGCTGGTCGAGGTCCGTCGGATCGACGAGTAGCCTCCCCCGACAGCAGCCCGCTACCGAGCCGGGCATTTTTCGCACAGCCTCGCCAATTTTCCGCACGGCTGCGCGAGAAGTGCCCGGCTCGACGCGTTGCGGGACGTGGGCCCACCCCTGATCTGTGTCGGTGCCGCCCCAAAGTCGTGACGATAGTTAAGCCTCACCTTAGAATGTCATCGTCGATGCGCTCCCCCGCATCGCGATCGAGAACAGACTCAAGGATCCGAGGAGCTCCGAGAGCAACATGGCGACTGCAGTCTCACATCACAGCACAACGACGCCGGCCGGCACCGGAGCCGCCCCGCCGTCGACGCACACATCCCTGTCCGATCTGCGTCTGGGGACCAACGCCCGGGTCATCGGCCTGCAGGAGGACACGGCAGACGACCCCATCGCCAAGCGGCTGAGCAACCTGGGCTTCGTGCCCGGCCGAACCGTGACGCCGCTGCGCCGCGCCCCGCTGGGCGACCCGGTGGTCTACCGCGTCGCCGACTACGAGCTGTGCCTGCGCCGCCACGAGGCCCACATGGTTCACGTCGAGGTCCTCACCGAGGCCGACGTCGTCGAGCCCCTCACCGGGCAGCGGGCCGGCACCACCGAGCGTGAGGAGCAGCACCCATGAGTGACCACTGCGCAGCCTCCGAGGTCCCCGGCGCCCCCGACTGCCACTGCGGGTCCTCCAGCTCCAAGACCCTGGTGGCCGGCGCCCTGAGGGTCGCCCTGGCCGGGGCCCCCAACGCCGGCAAGACCTCCATCTACAACGCCCTGACCGGCCTGCACGCCAAGACCGGCAACTACCCCGGCGTCACCGTGGCGCGGTCGCTGGGGACCTGCCGGATCGGCGAGACCAGCCTGACCATCGAGGACCTGCCGGGCGCCTA
>NZ_KV789124.1:30355-32240 GCF_001807465.1 Actinomyces sp. HMSC08A09
ATCGAGGACCTGCCGGGCGCCTACTCCCTGAACCCGATCAGCCCCGACGAGCAGGTGGTGCGTGACGTCCTCACCGACGCCTCGCAGAGCATCACCGTGCCCGACGCCCTCGTGGTCGTCGTTGACGCCACGACGCTACGGCGCGGGCTGAACTTCGTCGCCGAGGCCCTCGCCCTGGAGCTGCCCACCTGCCTGGTGGTCACCATGACCGACGAGCTCACGCGGCGCGCCGGGCGCCTGGACGTGGCGGCCCTCGGGCAGGCCCTGGGGATCCCGGCGGTGCGGGTGGTCGGCAACCGCAGCATCGGGATTCCCGAGCTGCGCGAGCGCCTCACGGAGGTCTCCGCGTGGCAGCGCCCACCGCTGCCCGCGCCGACGGAGCCCACCGAGGTGGCCTCCTGGGCCGATTCCATCCTGGAGGCCGCCGACTACCAGGCGCCCCAGCAGGACCGCATCACGGCCGCCGTCGATAAGGTCCTGCTCAACCCCGTCCTGGGGTCCCTGGTGTTCTTCGCCATCATGTACATCTTCTTCCAGGCGATCTTCACCTGGGCGGCACCCTTCCAGGACGCCGTCGAGGGCGGGTTCAGCGCCCTGGGGGAGCTGGTGCACGGCTGGCTCGACGAGTCCCACCCGCTGCTGGCGGGGCTCCTGGGGGACGGTCTCATCGGGGGTGTGGGCGCGGTGCTCACCTTCGTCCCCCAGATCATCATCATGTTCCTCATCATCGCCTTCCTCGAAGGCGTGGGGTACATGTCGCGCGCCGCCTTCCTCATGGACCGGATCATGAGCCGGGCCGGACTGGAGGGGCGGGCCTTCGTGGCACTGCTGTCCTCCTTCGCCTGCGCGATCCCCGGGATCATGGCGACTCGCACGCTGCCCAGCGCCAAGGACCGGGTGGCCACGATGCTGGCCGCCCCGCTCATGACCTGCTCGGCACGGTTGCCCGTCTACGTCCTGCTCACCTCCATCATGGTGCCCGCCGACGCGAAGATCGGGCCGCTGAGCGCGCGCGGCACCGTCATGTTCGCCCTCTACCTGCTGGGGGCGGTCTCCGCGATGGTGGCCGCCTGGGTGGTCAAGCGCCTCACCGACCGCGGCGGGGTGCTGCTGCCCTTCTACATGGAGATGCCGCCCTACCGCATGCCCCGCCTGCGCACCGTCCTCATCATGGTGTGGGACGCCTGCAAGGGCTTCGTGAAGAAGGCCGGGACCGTCATCGCCCTGACCACGCTCATCCTGTGGGTGCTGCTCAACGTGCCGATGCGCTCCGACGAGCAGTTCAACGCCCACTGCTCCGCCAGCGCCGAGTGCGCGGCCGTGTCCGCGGCGGTGGAGGACCCGGCGTCGTCGACCATCAAGGACGATGACGGGAAAGTCATCACCGACCCCGAGGAGCTCGGCAAGCTGCTGGATGCGCAGAAGACCTCCTACACGATGGACAACTCCTGGGCGGCCGCCATCGGCAAGACGGTGCAGCCGGTCTTCGAGCCGCTGGGCTTCGAGTGGCGCATCAACGTGGCGATCCTGTCCTCGCTGGCGGCGCGCGAAACCTTCGTGGCCACCCTGGGGCAGATCGCCGCCGCCGAGGACCCCGAGGAGCCCAGCGCGCACCTGGCCACGATGACGTACCAGAAGGACACGCTCACCAACAAGGCCGGCGACCAGCTGTTCAACCCGGCCACGATCGCGGCGATCCTGGTGTTCTTCGTCTACGCCCTGCAGTGCATGGCCACGGCCGGTGCGATGCGCCGCGAGACCGGCACCTGGAAGTGGCCGGCCATCGCCTACACCTACATGTTCGTCACCGCCTGGGTCATGGCGGCCCTCACGAGGGTCATCGTCGCCATGCTCATATAGGCGGGGCCGGGGTGCGCTGGGCCCC